>CAYSWG010000204.1:0-5039 GCA_964434465.1 uncultured Geobacteraceae bacterium | reverse complement strand
TCTCCCGGGTCGAAACCGCCGGCACGATACCCTCCTCCCCCATCTATGAGCATCTTCCTGCCATCGGGAAGGCTCACAAGCGTCGCTTCGCCCTGGCCGACGCTGAAAAAGTCAATCCGCAGCGATCCTGCTGCCGCGTCGACAGTCGGCAGGCGCACCAGAACCGCCAGCAGGAAGAGGATGCCACAGGAAAGGAGCAGCACCCGCCCGCGCCAGAGGGTCAAGGCAGTCAGTGCCAGAAAAGCCAGAGGCAGGTCGAAATCGGTGGAACGCCAGACGGGCAACGGGGGCAGTGGGGAGAGCAACCGGAGCAGCTCCGTCGAAAGGTGTACGAGAAACCCGGCGCCATGGAGAAGCATGCCGGCTATCTGGGGAAGAACACCAAGGGCAGGCAGTGCTGCAAAGCCGAGAACGACCGCACCGTAACCCATGAGCGGCACGATGAAGAAGTTGGCGATCAACCCGTTGACGGTTGCCTGGTGGAAATGGCAGGCGACAGGAATCAGCGTGGCGAGCGTTGCCGCAACCGTAGCCAGAAAAAACTGCAGCAACCGGAAGAACCACCCCTGCCGCTCCAGCCGGGAAAAGGGCTGCAGCAGCAGAGGCGTCAGAACCAGAATCCCCCAGATTGCCATGAAGGACAACTGCACGGCGATATCAAACAGGGCTGCCGGATTTGCCAGGAGAATCACCATGGCCGCCAGCATGAGCGTGTGGAGGGGGTCAGTCTCCCTGCCCAGCAGCAGCGCGGCAACCACGGCAATGATCATGATGGCCGAACGGACCGCGGGTGGCGCGGCGCCGGACAGGCCCACATAGAAAAACACCAGCGGCAGCGCCAGCAGCAAACCGAGCGTTCGTGGCGCGGCGTGGAGCAGAAGTAACCGTGAGCACCGGGCAAGGCCGTAAACCAGCAACCCGCTGACCAAAGCAACGGTGCCCACGTGAAAACCTGATATGGCGAGAATATGACTCACGCCGTTGCGACTGTACAAACGCCGCACCTCGTCGGGAATCAACCGTGCATCGCCGAGTAGTAGCGCCCGCAGCACTGCTGCCTCTTCAGGAGGAAGCATGCGGCTGATGCCGCCGCCCAGTGCAGCGGCAACACGGTCGAGACGGTTGCGCAGGGAATAGGCTACCGCAGCTCGCACCAGAAGCACATCAGCGGCAGTCGGGGCATAGGCCGTGGCGGCAATGCCGTGCAAAGCCAGGTACCGTTCATAGTCGAACTCTCCCGGAACACCGAAATTGCGCGGCACCGACAACCGACTCCGGAAACGGACAAGGTCGCCGGTCAGCAGACCTGCGCTTCCCTCCCCCACGTGGAGCAGCAGACGACCGCTGAGGGGAACGGCGCGGTCCTCCCGGAAAATCCGTACCCCGGCCAGCGTCAGCTTTCCGCCCGAAGCACCCCACTCCGGTCGGGAGTCGAGCAGCCCCTCCAGCAGCACCAGCTCCTCACCGGCATAATGGACCGGGGAATTTCCGGGAATGACCGGCGTCACCACCGGCGCCATAGCCAGATTACCCCCGGTGAAGAAGCAGCAGGCAAGAACAACCGTGCCGGGCAGACGGCTGCCCTTGAGCAGTAACAGACCGGCAAGGACAATGAACAGCACGTGGCAGGGGAGCGAGACAATGACGCCCAGGGGACGACTTGCGGCAATGCCCGCAATCAGGGCAAAGAGGGGGATGAGCAAGGGGTAGGCCGGCATGGCGGCAATATTAGCAGAATCTCATCAATCAGCCAAATACTTTCGCCATGCTCCGGATATGCACTCTCCGAATGAATTACAGGATGCCACAACCCTGACGTTGCGGCTTCCAGCAAAAACCCTGTCTATTCTTCATCGGAGGCATCTTCGTCGTCATCATAATCTTCGCCATAGTCCCCGTAGGCGTCGTCGGCATCATCATCGCCCTCTTCCCCCCCGTCAGTCGGATACTGGTCGGGCGGAAAGTCCTCTTCCTGACTGATGGCTTCGAATTTCTGCAGCAGGGTTTCATCGGTGCAAAACCGGCCATCCTTGGTCTTGCAGACTGTTTTCCCACAGAGATCGAATAATTGAATTTCGCTACAGAGCCTTCGGGGCTTTTCTTCTCCTGACATTGTTTCCTCGCAACCATTTACGCCCGGAAGCCACAGCCTGGCGGGCGGTTTTACTGACGGACAAACTCCAAGGCCTTTTCCACATCCTCCCGGCAACCGATGAAAATGGGCGCGCGCTGGTCGTACCCTTCCGGCGGCACATCGAGAATCGGCATGGTACCCGTGCTGGCCGCACCACCGGCCTGCTCAATCAGGAAAGCCATGGGATTCAGCTCGAAGAGCAGCCGCAGTTTGCCTTCGGGAGCGCCAGCCAGGGCAGGATACATGAAGATACCCTTTCCCTTGAGGAGAATCTGGTTGATATCGGGGACAAAACCTCCGGAATAGCGGAGTTTCGCCCCCGATTCCTCCAGGTGACGGATGAATAGTTCAACACAAGGGCTGTACTGGTTGCGCAAGCCGCCGGGGGAGTAAATAGTTCCGCTCGGTGCCATGGTAATGCTTTCCCGGGTAAGGGTGTATTCCATAAGGTGATTCATGGTGAACTCATGCACCCCGCTGCCCACGGAGTAGACGAGGGACACCCGCGGCCCATAGAGAATATAGAGGGCGGCAATCTGTTGCCGGCCCGGCTGCAGCAGGTTGTCACCGGCATAGATGGAAACGATGGTGCCGACCGCCAGGTTCACGTCGACCAGCGATGAACCATCCAGGGGATCATAGGCAACCGAATAGAACCCCGGCTCCGCCGGCTTGACCGCCAACACCGTATCCATCTCCTCCGAGAGGATTGAGCAGACCACACCCGAATGAATCAGGCGCTTCTTGATGATCCGGTCGGACAGCACGTCCAGGGCAAGCTGTTCCTCGCCATAGAGATTCGAGGTGCCCGCCACCCCCAGGTCACCGGTGCGCACGGCATTGATGACATATTTGCCTGCCTCGGCAATCTCGCAGATCAGGTGCACCAGGTTCTCGCAGATGTTCTGCTGCCGCAGGTGGCGCCGCAGATCAATCTGGAATTTCGATGAACCGGGATCAGTGATCATCGGCTTCCTCCACAAGAAACGGCCCGCAAAGGCCGTATAGTCATTCACAGGGTAATGCAATCGGACAGGCAAGGCAAGGGAAAAGTACCCGAAAACCGGCACCAGACACGGCACGGCTGATGGTCATCACCCTCGGGGGGACCGGAAGACCGGAGCTGGATTCTCCACTACCGCTGCCGACAACCGGTCACTTCCGCACCACCAGGGTACTGGCAATAATGTCATGCAGACCCTGCTTTCTGGAGGTGAACGCAATCATGAGATAGCCGATCCCCCCGGTCACGGCCGAAATGATTTTCGCCCAGTAGCGCCCATTGGCCCTGGCCAGGGAAATCCTCTTCCCCCGTTCATCGGTCACCCTGATTCCCAGGGCGAGTTTGCCAAATGTTGCCTGCAGGACCGAACTCTCCAGAAGGGTGAAGTACAACCACCGCAGCAGGGTGCCGAAGATGGCTCCCGCCAGGAAGAAAAGACCCATTTCCCCGCGCACGGAAGCTCCGCCCGCCAGCAGGGCATAGAACAGGTAGAGGGCGACAATGACCCCATTCAGCAGAGCCCTGTCCATGAGCGATGCCAGAACCCGGCGCCAGAATCCGGCGCCGCTCGGTTCATCACCGGACGATTCCTCCAGACGCATAGCCGCAGGCAGCGTAACCAGCTGGCCTTGCGGCCGGACAGCCAGTTGCAGTCCGCAACCGGTACAATAGCGTGAACCGGAAGCGGCAAATGTTCCACAACGGTGACAAAGCATATACTGGGGCTCCTGGGAAGGTGTCGGTGGACGGGACATCCCGGCAGGACCGGAACCGCCTGTCCTCCAGCGCAAGGGAAATCGGCCGCAGACCGTGCCGCCGTCCGGCCATAACGCTGCAAAAGTACCCTATCCGTGCTGTTCTTGCAAAGAGATTTCACGCACCCAACCGGAACATCCACCGGGAGAGAGCCCTCGAAACGTACCGAAATCCCCAACCTGATCGGTCTGGCACTGGACTGCCCGCAACGGAAAGCATCGGGCTGATCGTCGCCGACACGGTGACGGGCGAAACGGAGACGAAAAAAGTGTGCCGGTTGGACACTGACCGGGAACGAAAATTGATACTTTAGTATCGATACATATTGACACTACATGAAAAACCGCTAAAGACTCCGGCATACAATACCGCCGCCAGGAGGAACCCATGGATATTCTTGAAATTTACAAGTATGCCCTGCTACGTGAATACGAAGGGAAACGCTTTTTTGAGGAGAATGCTGAGCGCTTGAGCCATGCAGCGGCAAAGGCGGCCTTCAAGAATCTGGCCGCCGAGGAGCAGAAGCATATCGACTTCATCACGGAACAGGTCAATAAGATCAATAAGGGAGAAACTCCCGACCTGTCCCTGGGCGAAGCCATGCAGAACGAAAGGTTCTTCTCCCGACGGGCCATCTCGGAAGCCATCGATCAGAAAACCCTTGAAGCAATGGTCCCGGACCTGCCGGTACTGCGCAAGGCATACCTGATCGAACACGATTTTGCCGAGTTCTACGAGCGGGCTGCCGAACAGGCCAAGGGCGAAGCCAAACAGGTGCTGTCCATGCTGGCCAAGTGGGAACACGGCCACGAGGAACTCTTCAGGCAGTACCACGACAAGGCCTTCCAGGAGTATTCGGGAATGCCGTGGGGCGGCTGAGTCAGGTCCGCCAACCCTGACCGGACAGCCGGGGACGGCGGCACGCTGTGTCGCCGTCCCCGGTTCCTCCCGGCAACCTGCCGCGCCGGCCTGTTACGAGAGAACTTTTCGCAGGTGCCGGCCAATCAGCACCCCATGCACAAGCAGTCCCGCCCCGCAAAGCACTGCTGCTGCCCCGATCGGCAGCAGCCAGCCGCCCGCACTTGTAACACCTGCCTGGGCAAGAAGCGCCCCCACCCCGTCGACAGCGACCGCCGCCAGCACCCC
>CAYSWG010000203.1:0-5044 GCA_964434465.1 uncultured Geobacteraceae bacterium | reverse complement strand
GGAATGGCGCACAGACAAAGTGCTGCGTCATCTCGAAGCCCTGCTGCTGGTGGCCAATGCGGTGCGGCGGGCCCGGTCCGGTCTCTCCGACCCCAACCGGCCGATCGGTTCGTTCATCTTCCTGGGGCCGACCGGCGTGGGCAAGACCGAGACGGCCCGCGCCCTGGCCGAATTCCTCTTTGATGACGATCAGGCAATTGTCCGCCTCGACATGAGCGAATACCAGGAGAAGCACACCGTGGCCCGGTTGATCGGCGCCCCGCCCGGCTATGTGGGCTATGAGGAGGGTGGTCAACTGACCGAGGCGGTGCGGCGCCGTCCCTACAGCATCATTCTCTTTGACGAGATCGAGAAGGCTCACCCCGAGGTGTTCAATGTGCTGCTCCAGGTGCTGGATGACGGCCGCCTCACGGATGGACAGGGGCGCACCGTGGATTTCCGCAATACGGTCATCATCATGACCAGCAATCTCGGCTCCCAGTGGATTCAGCAGTATGGCGCCACCGACTACGGGCGGATGCGGAGCATGGTCACCGAGACCCTGAAGGAGAGCTTCAAACCGGAGTTCCTCAACCGGGTCGACGAGGTGGTCATTTACCATGCACTGCCCCTGGAGCAGATCAAAAAGATCGTCGACATCCAGGTGAAGAGCCTCCAGCGGCGCCTGGCGGAACGGCGCATTGTTCTCGAAGTCAGTGACAAGGCCCGGGAATACCTGGCCCAGGAAGGGTACGATCCGGCCTATGGGGCCAGGCCGTTGAAGAGGACTATTCAGCGGCGCATTCAGGATCCATTGGCCCTCATGCTGCTTGAAGGGAAGTTCGCCGAAGGGGATACGGTGCTGGTGGACCTCTCCATAACGGGCGAGGGGATGGTGATTCATCGGAAGTAGCCGGAGCTCTGTCCGGGAAACAAAGGCCGCTGCGGTTCATCTCCACAGCGGCCTTTGCCGTTGGGTTACGGCGTCACTTTTTTGGCAACAATCAACTCCTTGATGCCGTCATAGGTTGCTGCGGTCAGAATGTTTTTCTGCTTCAGTTGATTTTTCCTCGCATAGGGACGTCCGGCAATGATTTTGGCGGCATCCTCAGCGGTAAGCCCAGGCAGAACCTTCAGTTGTTCAACCGATGCCGTGTTGATGTCCAGCAGGTTTTCCTGCCCCGGCCAGGCTTTCTTGGCTTTCTTCGTGCTGCCCGTTGCGGCTGGTGCATTTCCCTCTGCTGCGGCCTGAGCCACCGGGGCGGCCAGCAGGGCGGCCAGTGCTGCCATGATACAGTACGTTGCCAGTTGTTTCATGTGAACCTCCTCTAATTTTTTGATAGGTAAGCATATACTAATAAAATATTCTAATGTCAATGGTAATTTTTCCGCGTGACAGGTGTCCATCCCGGGGTGACAATGGATGGTGAAAGGAGTATGCCCATGTTCAAACCAATCTGTATCGGTGTCAGCGCCTGTCTGCTTGGCGAGAAGGTCCGCTATGATAGCGGCCACAAACATGACCGCTATATCACCGGCACGCTCGGTCGTTTTTTTCAGTTTGTTCCCGTCTGCCCCGAGGTGGGTTGCGGCTTGCCGATTCCCCGGGAAGCCATGCGTCTCGAGGGTGATCCGGCGGCGCCCCGTCTGGTCACCAACCGGACGCGCATCGATCTCACCGGACAGATGACCGACTACTGTCAGCGTACCGTGCAGGAGTTGGCCGGGGAAAACCTTTGTGGTTTCATCTTCAAGAAGGATTCTCCCAGTTCCGGGCTCCATCGGGTCAAGGTCTACAACCAGGGAGTGCCGGCAAAATCGGGACGTGGATTGTTTGCCGATGCCTTCGTTAAACGGTTTCCGCTGCTGCCGGTGGAAGAGGAAGGACGACTTGGTGATATGCCCTTGCGGGAGAATTTTATCGAGCGGGTGTTTGCGTTCCATGGTTGGCAGGAGTTTCTGGGGGTCTGCCGTGGGGTGGGGGATCTGGTGGCGTTTCATACCGCCCGCAAGTTGCAGATCATGGCCCATTCACCGGAGTTGTACCGGGAAATGGGCCGTTTGGTGGCAACGGGGAAGGCCTTGCCGGAGACGGTACTGCTGTCCAGGTACCTGGAGTTGTTCATGCAGGCGCTCAGTCTGCATGCCACGGTGAAAAAGAACGTCAACGTGCTGAGCCACATCATGGGCTATTTCAAGAAACATTTGTCCCGGTCCGAAAAGGAGGAACTGCTGGAAATAATTAGTCAGTACCATGCCGGGCTGCTTCCGCTCATTGTGCCCGTTACCCTGTTGAAACACTATGTGAGCAAGTATGAACAGGATTACCTGGCGCGGCAGTCTTATCTCGCACCCCACCCCCTGGAGTTGATGCTCAGGAATCATGTGTAGCTTCGGCCGCGGGCTCAGTCCTGCCATTGAACAGTGACCGTACCGTAGCCAGAAGGGTCCGCGGATCCACCGGTTTGTCCAGGATCATCTCCGGACGCGCTCCGCCGCCCATTTCCTGGAGGATGTCGGCGGTGTAGCCGCTGAGGAACAGAGGCTTCAGGTCCGGTCGCCGCTCCCGGATCCTGTCATATACCTTGATGCCGTTCAGCTTGGGCATGACCACATCGAGGACGAGCAGATCGATGTCGTGCTCATACCGGGCGAACTGCTCAAGGGCATCTTCGCCGTCGACTGCACTGATGACCGTGTAGCCGGCGTTACGGAACAGGGTTTTGTGGAAAGAGCGGACCGCCGGGTCGTCTTCGGCCAGGAGAATGGTCTCGCTGCCGCCCGATACAACGGCGACCGGCTGTTCCTCCGGCGGGTCGACCTGCTTTTCCACCAGGGGGATGCAGATGGCGAAGGTTGCCCCCTTGCCTGGCCGGGATTCGACGCTGATATAGCCGCCGTGCTGCTTGACGATGCCGTAGACGATGGACAGCCCCAGTCCCGTTCCCTTGCCCACCTCCTTGGTGGTGAAAAAGGGCTCGAAGATCTTGCTCTGCAATTCCTCATCGATGCCGCAGCCCGTATCGCTCACGGCAATGCAGGCGTACTCGCCATGTTTGCCGAAGCCCTGCAGGGCAATCAGCTCCTCATCCATGGTCATTCGCTTCGTGGTGATGGCCAGGGTGCCGTTGCCGGCCATGGCATCCTTGGCATTGGTGGCAAGGTTGATCAGCACCTGCTCGACCTTGCTCTTGTCGGCAAGGACATACAGCTCCTCGGTGCAGGTGGTCAGCTGCAGATCGATGTTTTCGCTGATCAGGCGGCGCAGCATTTTTTCCAGATTGCCGATGGTTTCGTTCACGGGGACAACTCTGGGGATCATCACCTGTTTCCGGCTGAAGGCGAGCAGTGCCTGGGTCAGTTCGGCAGCCCGTTCCGCCGAGGCCTGGATCTGTTCCACATAGCCTTGAATGGGGGAGCCCTGGGGCAATTGGCCGGCGTTCATGGCAATGAGATGGGAGTAGCCGATGATGGCCGTCAGGATATTGTTGAAATCGTGGGCGATGCCGCCGGCCAATTGACCGACCGCTTCCATTTTCTGGGATTGGTAGAGTTGCTCTTCCAGGTTTTTCCGCTCGGTGATGTCGCAATGGGTGCCGACGAAGCGGATCGGTTTGCCGTCCTCGGTCCGGGAGATGACCTTGCCCCGGGCGAGGATCCACTTGTAAGCGCCGTCCTTGCACTGCATGCGGTATTCCGTAGCATAGAGCGGGGTTTCTCCCGTCAGGTGACGGCCCAACTCCATGCGCACCTGCGGCAGGTCTTCGGCATGGACCCGTTTCAGCCATTCCGTTGTGCTGGAGCCGATTTCGTCGTCTTCATAGCCGAGCATGCGTTTCCATTGCCGTGAAAAATACACGACACCCGTCTGGACGTTACGGTCCCAGACACCGTCGTTGCTCCCCTCAATGGCAAACTGCCAGCGCTCGTCACTCTCTTTCAGCTCTTCTTCGACCCGGAACTTCTCCAGAGCCACGGCCAGATGACCGGCCAGACGTTCCCAGAGGGCGATGGTTGCCGGGTCGAAATGATTCGGTCGCCGGTCATTGAGCTGGAGCAGGCCGAACCGGGTCTCACCGCTGCAGAGCGGCAGCAGGGCCACCGATTCGTAGCGGCGCCAGTTGCAGTTGCTGCCGGTCAATGCCCGACTGTCGTCAGTGACGCAGGATTCAAGAAATCGGGAGACACTGTTGGTGAAGAAGGTCCCCTGCGCGGTGATGCAGGGTGCCCTGTCGGACAGATGCCCCTGGATGACGCAGCCGCAGAGGCAGTTGCCGCCCGGTTCGTTGCCGCCGGCACAGAGGTCTTCTTCCAGCAGTTGCAGAACACCGTCGGCTCCGAAGTTTTCCTGGCAAGGGTGACGGTTGCCTGAACGCAGACGGATTCCCACGGTGTCGCAGGCAGCTGTTTCTTTGATGTAAGCCGTCGCCGCGGTAATGAGTTCGTTGCGGTTTCCGCAGGCGTTGACCAACTGCAGGAATTTGACGGTTATGTCCCGTTCCCGTTCCGTCCGCATTCGTTCGGTTATGTCGGTGAGCATGGTCAGAATGGCGGGGCCCTGTGCATCGGTGAAGGGAACTGCCACTACTTCCACATCCCGTTCGCTGCCGTCAAGGCGGATGATTCTTTCGACAAGCAACTCGGCCGGTTTGCCTTCCTGCAGCCCGGCAATGCGTTGCCGCATTATCGGGTGGAAGTCGGGGTGGAACAATTGGAAAGGAGTCATCCCGAAAAGTTCTTCCGGTGACTCGGTGCCGAAAAGGCGCTGGGCCGCCGGATTGATCCAGTCTATAAGGCCATTACGGTTGATGAACATGCTGACCGGTGAGTACTGGACCAGGTTCCGGTAACGGATTTCACTTTGTTGCAGGGCATCTTCGGCCAGTTTCCGTTCGGTAACGTCATGGACTATGGAAAAGAGCAGAGTTCTTCCTTCAGTGTCGATGGGTGACGAGTATACTTCAACCTGGCGGATTTTTCCGTCGGCGCGGCGGTGCGGGGCGACAAAGCAGTTGCGTTCTCCGGCGACGATACTTTGGCGCAAAGTGAGCAGTTCATCAGGTGG
>CAYSWG010000202.1:0-5062 GCA_964434465.1 uncultured Geobacteraceae bacterium | reverse complement strand
CATTGCTGTTGTCGTTTCTCCCTTTTTTTGAGTTTCCTATCCTGGATCGTTTTTAACCGGCGTTCGAGTGTTTTAGTCCGGTTTTGTTTAGCCGGTTTGACCCTGCTGGGCTTGCGGGATTGACGGGCTGGGACTGGCAATATTACTGAGTCCTCGCGTAATGTCGTCACTGGTAGCTGTCCTCTTTTCGATTTTAGTCATTAAGTCGTGGAATGACATCATTCGGCCAAAATCAGCCATGAATGCCGCGGGAGCTGCCGCCGGAGCCGGTTTGAAAACCTCAACCACCCCTTTAATTGCATTTAATATCTCAGGGTTCATCAGTACCTGGAAGAGACTTCCCAGCCCTACTCCGCCAACTTGTGACTGAACTGTGAGATCTGCATCTTGTGATTGATGTGATTTTAACTTTTCATCCATCAACCGCTGAATTTCTGATTGCATCGCTTTGAAATTGGCCTGGAATATTGCCTCCACGGTCCGTTGAGATTCCTGGACAATGACCGGCTGCAATGTCGCTGCAACACCTTGGATAATTGACTGTGCATCCTCCGGCTTACTGGTAATTTTTATGACATCGATTTTTTTTTGTAATTCTTCAATAACCTCAGCAATTTTGCCAGCAATCCTCAATTCTGAATTCGCCACAGTCGTTTCGATGTGGGAATTAATCACCGGTTTAAGCGCTTCAACCACTTTTGCCGTCAGTTCATCCATGTCAACATTCACCGGCGCCGGCTGTTTGATTAACGGAGATATTTTATCAATAGCCATTTGAACGGTTTTCTCTTGCACTTCAGCCAGAGCGGCCTCAATGTCAATTCCCGTCATTTTAGCTAGTTTCTTTAATTTTTGCACCTGGCTGTCCTGATTTTCAGACATAGTTTATTTCCCTCTTGTAATAACAAGTTTCAATCCACTATCCGCCTTCAGGCGCGACTCCGTACCTCGCCCGATCGGCTGCAGTGGTTCCCAACTATTCGCCTGTCCAATCGCTTCCCAGGCTTCGCGGGTGAGGCTATTAATCCAGTCTGATAAATATGCCCGGCGGTCAATATCGGATAATGCGGCGCTTTCTGCAGTCGGGGGATTTTTTTGAACTTCAAACTCTTTGATTTTAGCTTCGGCGGCAGCCAGTTTGGCGGTGACATCGGCAAGCTGAGCTTTTAAATTATTACTGGAATATTTCAACAAATCACCATGTTTGTTTCGTTTGTGTAAGGCTAAACCTACAACCCTAACAGCCTTTTGACAAATATCACAAACGGTCATTTGCATATTTTTACCCTTTTTTACATATGCCATGTTGTTTACTCCAAAGTATTTATAATATGCGCCTTAATAATAATTATACAACCAAATTTCGTATTGTCAAGTATTTGGACTCTTTTTAGCTTCGAACCGCGTACATTTGCGAATGGAAGTTTGGTCAATCAGTACCTCCATAAACTCCCGTGAACAGGCCGCTGATTTGAACACTCCCGACCCATCATACGAGGTTAAATATTTTTCCGAGTAATGTTTACAGTCATGACAGGTTACAAAATCTCCGCTGCTTGCACAACCATGGCATACTTTTTGCGGTTTCTCATTGGGGTCCGGCAATCCGGATCGATCTAAAATTACTGCCACACTTGGGCAGGTTTTAACAAACGGACAAGAGCTTGCATCAAACATTCATGCGCCTCCAAATTTGGCAATTAACAACGCGTCGGATTTTCCGATGTCCTTCTTCAACGATAAGTCTACTCCGGGGAACAACTGCTGCGCAACCGTCCGGGCTTTGTCTTTCTCTGATCCGATAAGGCCAGCACGCTTTTTCCATTGCTGCGGGGTGACTAAAATCAAGGGGATCTGCAACGCTGCCACCACTCCCTGAATAATGCCATACGAAACACCAAAACCGAACATAGAGCTGACCCCCTGACCTGGCATCGCCGATACTTGCTCCAGGTAACAAATTATGGGCTCGTTAACTATATTTCGCCATCTGTTCAGGATTTTGGCTAATTCAACCGCATTTACCTTTTGCCTCTTACCGGTTGAGAGCATTGCCGGCATGTTTTCAACATGCATAAATTCTAAATTCTGATTCAACAGCGCCAGGGCGCCGTTGATCCCGGGATCTATCCCGATTCGCATTAAATTTTACCTCCCAGGGTTTCTAAAAATTTTATTAATTCGTCACTTGTTTCCGTCCGCGGCCGCCGGGGACTCGGTGACCGGGCTATAACCATATCCCAAAAAATATCAGCATCGCCACATACCAGGCAACACATCCCATCCGGCCATGAATTACATTTTGCCAACTCGTGTATTTTTTCTTCTTCATATGGCCTGCTGGTATAGTAACAGCCTTTAAAACCGCGCGTTTGCAATTCTTTGGAGAGTGCGTTTAAATTTTCAACTGCTCTAGTCCATGCGTTATAGTTTATAGCCAGCTCATGAGCATCAGAGATTTTGTTAATCTCTGTGCGGGCGTAGATCAACTTCTGGTTACCCGCCGCCACCCGCTGCGCCAACGCCTCAGTCTCGGTGTCTATTGCGGGACGTGAAGTCGTCAAGATCGGCTGCCGATGTAGTTCAAGCGACGGATCCGGATGGCAATTGCCGCACAGCCATCTACCACCGCCGTCTGGTGTCCACCAGTGACTGTTATTACAAACATAACATTTCCCGTTGGGTTTAATGGTCATATCGCCTCCTAAATCAGATTCCCAATTTGAGATAAATTTTTAGAATCCCGTGTTTCGTTTCGTACTTTCCGGATGGCATTTTGCCACCAGGCAGGTATCATGTTTTTAGTTTGGCTCAATAAACGTGAAAACTGCTGATCGTAGATATACGTGTCACATTCCTGGGTTTCAGAGCGAACACTGCGGCCGGTCATTCCTAGAGCCGGTTCCGCCGCAGTGGCCCAGATAGCAAAGTCCGCCATTCTGGGGAGTTTTTCCAGAACAACCTACTCTCGTTTTTAACGGCAATATCAGTGAATTTTTCGGGAAGTTCCAAAAGTGGATCGATTTTTACTACCATTTTTCTTCTCCGGAAGACTTATATACTACGTATATAAAATCCAAATTCTTAAATTTTATCTTTTTAAGTGAGTGAGTTGAGTCTAGATTTCCCTATATATATATATGTATATTTGATATATTTTTTTCACACATTAGGGGTGGAAATTAGACTCAACTCACTCACTTTTTTTGTTAGTGAGTTTGGTTATACATTTAAGTCTAAAAGTGAGTTTTGTGAGTTTGTTTGACCATCCTTGTTTAAAGTAACATGCCATGTTAAAGCCCGTTGCTCGGTTTTTCCCTTTTTGATGCTTAGACCGTTGGGAAAGACTACATCAGCCCTTTTTGACAAAGATTTACCGAATTTTCGGGTAAAATTCTTGTCATCCAAACCTTTTGAAAAGTCCCAGGGAAGGTTATTTTTTATCTTTTCATGGTTAGGTATCACGCTCATCAAATCAGCGACGGTAAAGTATTTTTCGCCTAATTCGTCGTGCCAGGCGGTGATAAAAGCCTCCCATTGCGGGGTATCTTCATCTATTGATTCATACATGGATTCAATGTTTCCCAGGAATTTTGGAACATCGATAAAATGTAAAATGCTGCCTAAAATTTCGGACCATTGTTCGAAGCTTCCGATACTTGGAAGATTGCATGGCTTAGGCTTGCCGGCTGTAATCCAGGCTCTGGCAAGGGTAAGGATTGCCACCAGGATTTTGGTGCGTTTTGTGGTTACCCATTCTGCTAATTGCGGGTGTTTAAAACCTGTACGCTGCCACGGCCGTGCCTTTTTTGCGTCTATTTTCACCCAGTAACAGCGGCGGGGAAGATCTCCGCCCAGGCTGATATTGTTGCCGGTACCTATCCAGCTTACACGGTGAGGGATAATAATCATCTCAGAGCGTCCCAGCACGCGGTCCTGCCAGTAATTAGAGGTCAGAACCGAAGCCAGTGAAGATGACGATAACTGCCCTTCGATATTGTCTATTGTGACTACATTGCGTCCCAGCATAAGCAAGGAGGTAATGGTCTTACGCCAGTCCTCATCATCCGAGGACGGTGCCGTCAACACCGCGGCTGTGCGCCCTGTAGCAATCAAGGACGTAATGTCCGAGAGGAGACTTTTACCGGTCCCTGCCTGGGGAGCATCATATAACACCAGCGGGACAGGTCCGTTAATTAATGACCGTAAAACAGGTGTCATCATGGCAGCTATGGCATTAGCAAGGCAAGCATCGTTTTCGAAAGGGAAGTCGCAAATTATTTCCAATAGCAGGTCCTTAGCTTCGGAGATCTCTTTTGTGCCTGGATTAGTTGGTACCATTGGCATTTCAAATCCGCGTTGCGGGATATAAAATAATTCTGTTTGAGGGTCATATCCAGGCGTTGTTAAGATAGACCCATCCGGCCGGATCGTCGGGCTTTCCGTGATACTGGTCAGTGCAGGGAAAGGCCAACTGCCCAGGGTAATAATATCTTTGACCACATCCGGAGGCGGGGCTACAATCATTGACCCGTTTTTAGTTGATTTAACGAAGTTGGCGGTACGTTCAAGCCGTCCGCGCAAAGCGCCCTCGTTCAGCGCCTCGATTATGGGTAAACCATGTTCATCCTGATTTACCCGGGCGATTTGTCCCGATCTTACAAAAATCGTGGGTGGATTATTGGCTTTGACCAGTGCATTTAGTGATAAGGCTGTTGTGTCCCTTAATCGCATAAATGAAATATCGATTTCCGGCAGACCTGCTTTTTCCATGGTTTCAGCGTCTAAATCGCTTTGTGCTGGCGACCACTCATCCAGATCATTCACCAACTCCCGTAGTTTCTCTTTTGTTCCGCCCGCCTCCACCCAGTCAGTAGCATCCTTAACGCCTTCGCCGGGTAAAACCAAATACCGAATGCTAGCAGCTTTGCCCTGCAGAGAGCGGCATACCTGATCAGCATGTTTACGCCCCGGGTCGTCGTTGTCAGGGATAACAATAACATTGAGCCCCTGCAGTTGATCCGCGAGATCATCCCGCCAGTAGCCAGCTCCCTGGGGGGCA
>CAYSWG010000201.1:0-5066 GCA_964434465.1 uncultured Geobacteraceae bacterium | reverse complement strand
CAGCCAGTCATTTGTCAATGATGGCAATGACGTCCGGGCCGTCCGCAAGGCCGCCTCCGCATTGGGGTATCAGCCCTTCATTATTGCAAAAATTGAACGGTCAACCGCTTTGGAGCATGTGGAAGAGATTCTTGAAGAAGCAGACGGCATCATGATTGCCCGGGGTGATCTGGGGGTGGAACTCCCCATGGAACAGATTCCCGTTGTGCAGAAACAGCTCATTCGCCAGGCCAACAAAAAGGGCAAACCAGTCATTACCGCCACGCAGATGCTTGAATCCATGACCTGGAACAGCAGGCCAACCCGGGCCGAGGCTACGGATGTGGCCAACGCCATAATCGACGGCACCGACTGTGTAATGCTCTCAGCGGAGTCGGCCATGGGCCAGTATCCCGTTGAGGCTGTTGCCATGCTGGCGAAGATTGCCGCGGCAATCGAACCGCAACGGCCGGTGATAACCGTCAAGGAAATGTTTTCAGGCGATGGTGATAAGGCCGTCAGACCGTCCCATCTGATCGCCCTGAGTGTGGAGGCAAGTCTGGCATACGCCCAACCGGCCGCAGTTTTCGTGCCGACCCGCAGTGGCGCCACGGCCCGACGCATTGCCCAGTTTCGACTGCCGGCATGGATTGTGGCAGTCAGCTCACAGGAGGCAACCTGTCGCCGCCTGCAATTTTCCGCCGGCGTCTTTCCGGTACGGGAACCTGATCACCCGGAACAGTGGAACAGCTACATCAAGGGCTGGCTGGACAGGCATGACGTGGCCGGCAGCCTGGTGCTCCTGACCGAGGGGCCCTCAACAAAACACCCCGACGCTAACTACCGAATGGAGGTTCTGCAGATTTGCCGTTGACCGGATCGGCGCCCCTGCTCTGGAACTTTTTCATAATTTCCGCCGCAGCCTCTTCTATGGCTTTGTTGGTCATGTCGACTACCATCCACGACCGGTTGGCACGGTACAACCGGATGGCATAGAGCAGTTCTGACTCCACCGCATCGTACTCCGTATAGGGACTGCGCACCGGTTGGCGCATGTTGCGCAGCCGCGACATGCGGATGCTGATCAACTGCTGCACATCCAACGTCAGTCCGACAATTTTGCTCTGATCAATCTCGAACAACTCCCGGGGCGGCTGCACCTGCTCCACCATGGGGATATTCGCCACTTTGTACCCCTTGCCCGCAAGATACATGGACAGGGGTGTTTTCGAAGTGCGAGACACACCAACAAGAACAATGTCAGCCTGGTCCAGATCCTGAGTATTCTGGCCGTCATCGTGCTTGACTGTGAAGTTCATGGCTTCGAGCCGGAGGATGTATTCCTCGTCCACCCGGTAGATCACCCCCGGTCGCCGCTTGGCAGGAAGGCCGAGATATTCCTGCATGGTCTCGATAATCGGCGTAATGACGTCGAAAGCCTTCAACCCCCGTCGCTCCACTTCGGCATTCAACTCGGCGATGTGCGCCTGATGCATCAGCGTAAAGACAATGAGTCCGGGCCGCTTGGCCACATCCTCAACCGCCAGACGGATATCATCAAGGGTTTTCAGGTAGCTTTTCCGGTGCACTCTCACATCCGACGCTTCGAACTGGGCAAGGGTGGCGCGAATGACCCGTTCGGCAGTTTCACCGGTGGAATTTGAAAAAATATAAATATGTTTTTTTGATCTCACGAATCCTCCTTTTTAATGAAGGCAATTGAACATACCCATGCACCAGAAACAGTCGCCACAGGGAACCGTGTTGCCGTAACAGTCCTGTTCGAACTCCTTGGCTTGCAGATATTGGCAAGGCACAACGTTACAGTTGGAGCAATAGGGGAAGTCATAGGCCAGTACTTCATCGCGGAACGCTTTAAATTGCCTGGAATTCCAAATTTCCAGAAGCGGTTGCCGGGTTACGTTGCCAAACTGTTTCGCGGTCACAGACTTTTTCCGCCCGAAGAGATGGCAGCCGTACTGATGCCAGAGGAAATAGCAGGGATGGACGTTGCCGTTCCATGAAACGAACGCTCCGCCCCCTTCCACGAACTGGCACTTTCGGCTGCTGGCCGGGGCAGTACCGGGTAGCAGCAGGGCCAGTCCCGTTTCCCGGGCCATGTGCCACGCCTCGTCAAACACCCGTTCCAATTCCGCAGCCCACTTTTCGTCCCGTTCCATGAGATTTTTCATATGGAGGGAAATACCCCTGCTACGAGCCTCTGCCTTGAGCTCCTCCACCAGATCATAAAGGCGCTGTTCCTTCGGGGTACGCGAGTACTTCCAGACAACAGCCAGGTAGTCGACAAGTCTCGCTTCCCCGTTCAGCGACCCGTCCTTCCAGGAGCGCACCAGGGCCTCGGCGAACTCGATGCCGGAATCACCGCGCACGCCCGGATCATCCAGAATTGCACAAATGCGATCCAAGGCGGCCCTCCACCCCGGATCATCGCCGAACAAGTGCTGAAGCTGTCCACGGGTGTCGGCGAAACTCTTGATGGTTATCTGTTTGCTCGGCAGACTGGAACCGATGATTTCCCGGACTTTTTCCATACCTCCGGTCACTGCTGCCGTGGTTGCCAACTCCGCGATAAAACCGGCCAATTCCAGTTCCGAAGGATTCCGCATATACTTCCAGAGAACCTTGAAATAGTTCGCAAGATCAAGACCTTCTGCCATGACTTTATTCCGCCACTCGTTGTAGAGCTTAATCGCACCGTCCATGTTGGACTCGAATGCCGTCTGGGGAACACTGTGCTCCGCATAGGCAAGGACGTGCGTGACAATGGCGAAGGATGCACCCAGAGCTGCCGCCCGCCGCAGGAGATCCGGAAGCTCTCCGGTGTTGTCGCGCATGAGTACGAATTCCAGACCAATGGCGAAGTCGGGCCTGCCGCAGCGTTCCTTTGCGTCATGGAGGGCTGCAAATGCCCGTTCGACCCCCTGTTCCTCCCCGCCCCTGCGGATCTGACGAAAGGTCTCGGGATTGAGGGCATCGGCGGAAATGCAGATCCTGTCGAGTCCGGCCTCCAGCAGGGAAACTGCTCTCGTCTCGTCCAGCAGCATGCCGTTACTCTGAAACCCGATCCAGCTACCTGCGGGCATCAACTCCTTGGCCCTGCTGATGAAAACCTCCAGTCGCGGGTCGAGGAGCGGTTCACCGACGCCGTTGAGGATCAGTGCCTCCAGATGGGGAAAGGCAGGCTCCAACGAAGCGAACGTCTCAGCGGTCATGTCACCTTCCATGGTGCTCCGATCCCAGGTTTCCTTAACACACATCCGGCAACGGAGATTGCAGCGTGTCGTGGTCTCCACGAAAAGCTTCGAAGGCCATGGCCTTCGTGGCGGGACAGTCAGCTCCATGGCTGAGGTTTCCTTGAGTTGCGTCATAGCTGCCTTTCGTCTTCACTTGAGAGACCTGAGGGTTTTGAAAGCCTGACAGGTCAGAATCGATTTACCGCGCCGGAAGGTATCTTCCGCGAGTACCCTCTTTGGCCAGCACTATCTGCCACAACTGGTTGGCCCTGGCGCGAAAGGCACCGGCGCATGACAGGAGATAATATCGCCACATGCGGTAGAATCTCTCTCCATAGCGGGAGGACAGATCAGGCCAGGAATCTTCGAACCTCCGGTACCATGCCATCAGGGTGGTGTCATAATCCGGACCCAGGTTATGCCAGTCCTCAAGGATCAGAAGACCCTCTATTGAAGAAAGAATCTGGACCGCCGAAGGGAGCATCCCGTTGGGAAAGATGTAGCGTTCCACCCAGGGTTCGCAGGTGGTAGCCGTGGTGTTGCCGCCGATAGTGTGCAGCAAAAACAGCCCGTCATCTTTCAAGCAGCGATCTACAACGGACATGTAGGTTCGATAGTTCTTGTAACCGACATGTTCGAACATGCCGATGGAGACGATCCGGTCAAAGGGTTCATGGAGATCGCGATAGTCCTGAAACCTTATTTCTACGGGTAAACCAGCACACCTCTGCCGGGCTGCCATGGCCTGTTGTTGCGAAACGGTAACCCCGACCACTTCGACACCATACCGTTCCGCCGCAAACTGAGCCATACCTCCCCAACCACAGCCGATGTCCAGCAACCGCTGGCCAGGATCCAGGTGCAGTTTGCGGCAGACCAGATCAAGCTTATGCTCCTGCGCCGCCTCCAGAGTACCAGCTTCCTTCCAGTACCCGCAACTGTATATCATGCGTGAATCGAGCATTCGCTGGTAGAGATCATTGCCGATGTCGTAATGGTACGTGCCGACCTGAAAGGAGCGTGCCTGCGACTGGCGGTTGGAAAGTCGTGCAGTGATTGCGGCAACTGCCATTTTCCAGGTCCGCACCTGCCGGTCAATTCCCCGGCTCAAAAGCCGGCAGACAAACTCGTCAACTTTTCCGCAATCCCACCAGCCATCCATGTACGACTCGCCAAGCCCGAGAGAACCATGGGCCAGAAGTCGTCTGAAGAGGTGGCCGTTGTGAACGGTAATATCCCAGGGACGGTTGCCGTTGATCACGATATCAGCCGGGGTAAACAGTTTTTCAATACGCTTTTGATAGGATGGCATATCTTCCCCGCTATCAAATTACCATGAGATATACCCGCCGGGGTTAATGCGAAGATGACATACCCTGCAAGTATAGCGCAGATCGAAACAAAAATGCCCCCTCCTTTGGAAGGAGGAGGCTTGAGAGTGAAGAAACTTGAGGAGACTTCAGGAGAGACACTGGAACAGACCCATGCACCAGAAACAGTCGCCACAGGGAACCGTATTGGTGTAGCAGTCCTGTTCGGACTCCTCGCAGTAGATGTATTCGCAGGGCAACAGATTGCAGTTGGTGCAATAGGGATACTCGTGAAGGAGCACCTCCTCGCGAAAAGCCCTATAGGATAAATCGTTCCACAACGCCAGAATGTCATTGTCCTGAAGATTACCGAAAACCTTCTTGTTGACGTACTTCTTCCGGCCGGAGAAGTGACACTGGAACGAATGCCAGAGGAAATAGCAGGGGTGCACATCGCCGTTCCAGGAAATGAATGTGCCGCCATTGTCGATGAAATCACAGGTGCGGTCATTCTTCGGTGCAA
>CAYSWG010000200.1:0-5067 GCA_964434465.1 uncultured Geobacteraceae bacterium | reverse complement strand
GTCGCTGAGGGAATGGTGCGGCGCCGTTGCGTACAGCCGCTGCAGCGCATCACGGCGATAGGGATTGACGCTGGCACCGAAGAGCAGATTGGGATAGCGGCGGACCTGGGCGGCCACGAATTCATTGGGGATGCACACTTCCGTCGCCGCGGAGTCCAGAAGGCCGTCACTGCCCACAACCCCGTCAAGGGCCAGCACCACAGCCGCTGTCACACGCAGTGACCGGGCCAGGGTTTCGGACAGGCGGCGCAGTATCAGGGCATCTCCTCCCCGATCCAATTCCGCCTCGGTTACGCCAAACGCCTTGAGGTAGAAACGATAACGCAGACTGCCCCGCAAGGCGGGGGAAATGAAACAGCCGCTCTCGCCGGCGCCGATCCCGGCACAATGGCAGTGTATGTCAATCAGATTCCTGTTCAGCCCCTGGTCACCTCGCCGGGGAGATAGCCCCGGAAAACCTTTCCAGAACTGCCCGTTCTCAAAGCACGGAGAGCCCTTGTTATACCCCATGACCAGACTTTTCGTCAACAGTTCCCAGCGTACAGGAATGGGCGGCGTTGCTGGTACCCAACCGTCAGAGAGTGCACCGGGCTGATGTGGATATTCAAATGGCAATGAATATGCTATACATGCACGAAGACAGGCGTCCTGCTCTGGACAGCCTGAACGGCAAGGACATGGGGAGGAACTATGAAACTGCGAACCGGAACACTGCTTGTGGTTGGTCTGCTGCTGTGCTGGACGGCTCAAGGGGCAGCCGCCCCCCCGTCCGACGAAGCCCCGAAAACCGCCACGGCGGCGCAGGAAGCAACCATATCTTCGGGCAGCGAACTGCAGGCCCTTGAGGAGGGATTGCCGGCAAAGTACCGGGAACTTGCCCAGCTGCGCAGGAAGTGGGTCCTGGCCAAGGGACGTACACCTACTGCCGCCGAACTGGAAACCTACCGGGAAAAACTGGCCAAGGGTACGGCGACCGCAGCCGACAATCCCTATGTAAACAAAAGCGCCCTTAATTCCGTTGGCCGCCGCCGGGCCGCTTACTATAAAAAACTGGCCGAAGTCAGAGCCGATGAGTCACGCATCGCCCAGCTGCGCCAGGAGCAGACACCCTAGCACTGCCTCACCGGTCGGAACCATCACCTCTATCTCTGCGGCGTCCCTTGACTGCCTCACAACTCCCGAAGCCGCCGGTCCCGACCGCAGGAAGTCCGGTAATAGCGGTAACGAAGGGGGTTTTTCCGGTAGTACTGCTGGTGGTATTCCTCCGCCCGGCAAAACTCCCCGGCGGGGACGATCTCCGTAACGATCGGCCCGGGAAACGGTTTTTCACGCGCCAGTGTCTCCTTTGACGCCGTGGCCTGCCGGCGCTGTTCTTCCGTGTGGTAAAAGATCGCCGCGCGGTACTGGCTCCCCACATCGCAGAACTGCCGATCTTTCACCGTTGGATCGATATTGCGCCAGAATACCCCCAGGAGGGCCTCGTAGGATATTTTCCGGGGATCATAGCGGATCTGAACCACCTCCGCGTGGCCCGTAGTGCCCGCCGACACCTGTTCATAGGTGGGATTTTTCACCGTGCCCCCCGTATAGCCGGCCGTGACAGACACCACTCCGGGCAACCGGTCGAAGGGGGCCTCCATGCACCAGAAGCAGCCGCCGGCAAAGGTTGCCAGGACCTGAACTTCACCGGTCGGTACCCGCGGCTGTGTACCGCCTCCCGCAGTAGCGGCACACAGGGGACTTGCCGCCAACACCATAACCACTACCGCCACAAGTAATGCTTTCATGGTTTGCTCCTCGTCCCGGGCAAAAACGCCGGGCAATCTGTTACTCATCCCGGTCTGACCCTGATTGAACTGTAGCATGATTGGCGGCGGATGCCAGCACCCCACTCCTGCCCGAAGTGTTCAGGCATGCGCAGGCTTATTGCAGCTGCTCCCTCCGGAAGCCAAAAGCCGGCATACTGGTTGCGTTTCATGAACGGCACGGTACACTGGTTGCCAATTCCATACATGCTTTGCAGCGGGAAGGTAGACTACCAATGAAACGGGTGCTGATTATCGACCCTTCTGAAACCTTCTTGCGCTACCTGCAGCGGTTAATTTCGCGGATGGGCTACGTAACGCAGATCGCCCAGGATGTGGCAGGGGGGCTGACACTGCTGCGGCAGAGCAAACCGGATCTGGTTGTCAGCGAGATCCATTTTCCGGAAAGTGACGGCTTGCAGGTGCTTCGAGAGCTCTTCCAGTCGGCCGAAACGTCGACGGTTCCCCTGGTGTTTGTTTCCACGGACGGAACGGCCGAACAAGAACGGCGGGCCCGGTCGGCGGGCTGTGCGGATTATCTGACGAAGCCGGTCACCGTCAGGGACATCCACGGCATATTGCAGCGCAGCATGCCCTTTGACCAGAAGCGGCTGAGCCCGCGCATCCATACGGAACTGGCCGTGGAGATTCGCGTTGCCCACCACCAGATTGCGACCAGAACAGCCATGCTCAGTGCAGGGGGTATGCTGGTTTTTGCGGCCCATGACGGCCTGCAGGCCGGACAGCAGGTTGAGATTTCCCTGTCCCTCCCTTCAGTTGCGGCAGCGTTGCCCCTGAAGGGAGAAATCGTTTACTTTACACCCCGTTCCGAATCACCAAACCTGTTCGGCATCGGCATCAAATTTCTCGGACTGGAAATCGATCAGACAAAACATCTGACGGATTACGTCGAGGAAGCGCTGTCAACCCCCTGGGCCCCGTAGGTACCGGACTGGCTGCCCAGGTCCGGGATATTTTTGCACGCATTACCAGTTGGGCATGACTAACGGAATACCCCGCCGCAAAGATACAACCATACCGGAACCTGTCTCCACGAAGTCCGCATGATAGATCCCATGGCATCATGTATCCATCCCAAAAAATTGTGAGCGAACGTAAAACAGGAAGTGAAATATGCGTTCATAGGGCCCGGAGGCAGGGAAACCGGGAACCGGGACCAAAAAAATAATGCAGGCCGTTCCCGGTTGGGATATTATGCTCCCCCAACTATTCCACACATCATTCCATTCAGTAGCCGGGAAAAGAAAGTACCATGATGACCATCGATGGCCTGCTGCAGGACAGCCTTGCCGCACACCCTTTGAAGACAGCAATCCGCTACAAGGAGGCGGGCGCCTGGAAGGAGATATCCTACCGGGGCCTCCACGGGGAATCGGAGGCAATCGCCGCCGGACTCGCCGCAGCCGGCTTTCGTCCGGGAGAACGGGCCGCCATTATCGGACCTTCCTCACCCCGCTGGGTGGCATCGTACTTCGGAATACTCAGGGCCGGAGGCATTGTCGTTCCCATCGACAAGGAACTGAAGGGCGCCGAGGTTCGCCACATCCTGGCGGACAGCGAAGCGAGGATCCTGTTCGTCGACCCTTCGTACCTTGAGCCTCTCCTGGAGAGGGAAGACGACCTGACAAACCTGGACTGCATCGTCCTGTTCGGCAGCCATGCGCCGAGCGGGTCGCCCCTTTCTCCGGAACTCCTCATCCTCCGCAACGTGCATGACGTGCTGAAGTTACTCCCCGCGGACCTCCCCCTGCCGCCGGAGATCACCGAGCGTCTGCGTGCCGTCTCCTCCGAGGTTTCCTCGCTCCTGGCGGAAAATTCCGACGGTTCCCACGAAAAATATTCCGGGAATAACCCGCCAGCGCCGACCCGCATGACCGGGAGATCTACCGGCAGGAACGTCCGGTGCCTGCCCCTTGCAGAATTCTCCCGGCAGGAAGAACTCTCACCCCCCGCCCATCTCCCGGACGATCCTGCCCTGATACTTTACACTTCGGGAACAACGGGCCGCTCCAAGGGCGCGGTGCTGAGCCACGGCAATATCGTCTCCAATATCCGCGCCGCTGCCGGCCATTTTCAGGTGGACGACACCATACACACCCTGTCGTTCCTGCCCATCAATCATGTCTTTGAGCAGGTGTGCGGCCTCCTGCTCCCCCTGTCCGTCGGAGGGACGGTATCCTTTGCCGAATCCCTTAAAAAACTGGGAGAAAACCTCGTCGAGGTGAGACCGACGTTTTTCACCGGTGTTCCGGCGGTCTACCGCTTGTTCCACGACCGCATCCTGAAAAACATCAAAAACAAACCTGTTTCCAACGTGCTGTTCTCTTTACCCGTTCTGCGCCGGCTGGTGGTCTCCGGGGTGCGCAGGAATTTCGCCGGTGGGACCACGTTCATCAGCGGGGGCGCGGCCCTGGACCCGGCCATCGCCCGGGGATTGGCCCATCTCGGGTTCACCATCTTCCAGGGGTACGGCATTACTGAAACATCTCCGGTCATCTCCGCGGAATGTCCCGGGAGGACCCGTATCGGGTCGGTTGGACCGGTGATGGACGGCATCGAGGTGCGGATAAACCGGCCCAATGAGGACGGCGCTGGAGAGATTCTGGTGCGGGGGCCCAACGTGATGCAGGGGTACTACAAGAACCCCCAGGCAACGGAGGAGGCGCTCTCCGACGGTTGGTACCGTACCGGAGACCTGGGAAGGCTGGACAGGGATGGTTTCCTGTTCATCTGCGGCAGGGTGAACAACCTGATCGTCACACCCAACGGAAAGAATGTCTACCCGGAGGAGGTGGAAACCGAGCTCCTCAAGAGCTTGTTCATCGCCGAGGTCATGGTCTACGGCCACAAGATAGACACGGTCTCGGAGGAGGTGCACGCCATCATCTTCCCCAATCAGGAGGCTCTGGACGACCATGCGCGGAAAAAATGCTGCGAACCCTTGTCCAAAGCCGACGTGGAAGACATCATCAGGAATGAAGTGCTGGCCGCCGGCAGAAACCTGGCAGATTACAAGCGGGTGAAGAAATTCACCCTGCGCGACGATGAATTCCCGAAGACTACTACCCGCAAGATCAAACGATTCGCCGTGGAGGCGGAGGTGTCAACCGGCTGAATAAGTATCCCCTGGCGAAGTCGGGGGCTTTCAAAATCGTGCGCCAAGCCTTTAGGGCGGTTGGCGAGGGTGTGTTTTGGCCCAGCGTGAATTGGACTTTTGGCCCGTTTGTGATAAACCAACGCA
>CAYSWG010000199.1:0-5077 GCA_964434465.1 uncultured Geobacteraceae bacterium | reverse complement strand
TGGCGGCGTGGTGAGCACACCCTTTCATGAAGATTACGTTTTCTATCGGCCGACGGTGACGGCACTGCATGGGGATGGAGCGGAAGAGGTGCTGCTGCTGGACGGCATGCTGCTGGTCTGAGCGGCTATGGCAGGGCCTTCGTCGTTTCCAGCCAGGGGGGCACGGGGCAGCCGATGGCATCGGTTATGGCCCGGAAGAGTTCGAATTCGGCGACGGTGACCGTGCCGTCGTGCATGAGGCATTCCATGCAGCCAGCCAGGAGGCGTCGCTTGATCTGGGGGCTGGCGCTTTCCAGGGCGGCGAAGGACTGTCCGAGGGCGTCGATACCGCAATCCTGCTCCGGCGAGAAGGCCAGGACCGCCTGGGACCCCTGAAAGAGGAGTGCGCCGCGCTCGAAAGCCTGGCGGGCCGCTTCTTCGTTCCGGTTGCCGACCCGTGCCATGGTGGTCAGAACCAGGGAACAGTGCTCCTGGACCCCCCGGACTCCGTAGACCTGGGCTGTTCGGGATGGCTGTTGGCTGAACCGGGGCTCCAGGTGGCGCAGGAGCAGGTAGCGCAGGGTGCATTCGAAAATGCTCGTTCTGCCATCGGCACCGATCAACTGTTCAGTCGTTGCCTTCAGCAGGTGGAACTGTTCATGGCTCAGGGTCCGCAGGGACGGGATGGTCAGCTCCAGAAGCGGCAGCCGTGCTTCCGGCGCCAGGGTGGCCAGGTCGGGCGCCAGTCGCAGGGTTTCCCCGGCCAGGGCCTGGTTGGCCATCCGGGTAAGGATGGCTTCCTGGGCGCTGCGTGTGCCAGGGTCCTGCTGCAGCAGCAGGCCGCAGACCACGGCAAAGGCGCCAAAGGGGTCCCGGGCCGCCAGGTTCACGGCGGGGGGGAGTGAGCCGATGAGCAGGCGGGCCTGCTCCAGGTGTTCCCGCAACGGATCGCCGATCTGTTCCAGGAGGCTCATGACTGCAGCGCCGTTGAGCAGTTCTTCTGCCGGTCCGCTGCTGCTCCGCGGCAGGGGTTTGCTGTAGTCGGCCAGGGGCGGCGGTGCGGGCAGGGGCGTTACCAGGGGATACATGCCGTTGAAACGGGGATCGAGCAGTATGATGCGTTCGGCCAGGGGGGGATGGGTATCCAGGACCCTGAGCCAGGACTCTTCCAGGCAGTTGCTGAAGAACAGATGACTTACTTCTCCGGCGCGGGGATGGTCGATGAGGGAGCCGGAAGAAAGCCCGCCGATTTTCTTCAGGGCGCCGGCCAATCCTTCCGGGAAACGGGTGAACTGGGCAGCGGATGCGTCGCCCAGGTATTCCCGTTGGCGAGAAACGGCGCTGCGGATCGCTCTGCCGAAAAAATAGCCGATATAGCCGATGGTGTAGAGTGCCGCGCCGAACAGTGCTATCACCCCGGCGCCCCTGCCCCGGGCCCGACGCAGGCCGCGCAGCACCGTTTCACCGGCCTGGCCGACGAGGAGGATGCCGTGCAGCCAGCCGAGCAGGTGCAGGTTCAGGCGCATGTCGCCATTGAGGATGTGGCTGAATTCGTGGGCGACCACCCCCTGCAGTTCGTTGCGCTCCAGCAGTTCCAGGGCGCCCCGGGTGACACAGATCACGGCGTCGCTCAGATCGTTTCCGGCGGCGCAGGCGTTGATGGACCGTTCCCGCTCCAGGAGGTAGAGGTCCGGCACCGGCACCCCGGAGGCGATGGCCATTTCTTCCACCACATTGCGCAGTTGTTGCTCCCGGGGATCCTCCGGCCTGGCCGGAATCGGCCGACCGCCCAGCAGTTCTGCCACCTTGACGCCGCCGGCGCGCAGTTCCTGTATTTTCCAGAGGGAACCAAGGGTGATGAAGAGCAGGGTGCCGCCGGTCGTCCAGCCAAACAGGCGCGGATGCCAAAGGGAAGCGGGACCCGGTGCATGGCGGAACGACCAGAGGTAGGCGACCAGTGCTGCCCCATAGACAGCCAGGGCGACGCCGATCACTGCCAGGCAGAACAGTACAACGAGGTGGCCGGAGCGGCGCCGGGCATCTTCCTGTCGGGAGAAAAAATCCTTCATGGGCCGCTGGATCAGGAGAAGGAAACGCGTGGTACAGCCTGTTCAGCGGCGGCAATCTCCAGCATGCTGGCCGGAGTGAAACGAAACGCGCCGGCAATGATGACGGCGGGAAAAACCTCGCATGCCGTGTTGTAGATCATGACCGCGTCATTGTAGGCTTGTCGGGCAAAGGCTACCCGGTTTTCCGTGGAGGTGAGCTCTTCGCTGAGCTGCATCATGGTCTGGTTGGCCTTCAGATCGGGATAGGCTTCGGCCAGAGCGAACAGGCGGCCCAGGGCGCCGCCCAGGGTTGCTTCCGCGCCGGCCAGGCCGGCCATGGCCTGGGCATTACCCGGATCGGCAGCGGCCAGTTTGATGGCGCCGGCTGCCTGGTTGCGGGCAGCAATGACCGCCTCCAGAGTTTCACGTTCGTGGGCCAGATAGGCCCTGGCCGTTTCCACCAGGTTGGGAATCAGGTCATAGCGGCGTTTCAGCTGTACGTCGATCTGGGCAAAGGCGTTCTTGAACTGGTTGCGCAGGGTGACCAGCCGGTTGTAGATGGCGACCCCGTAGAGCAGCACCAGTGCTCCGCAGAAAAGAAGTGCGAGCAGGATGATCAGAACAAGACTCATGGATGCGTTCCTCCCTGGTTTCCGTGGGGCCCGGATCTTCCCCGACGGGAAACCGGGCAGTGTCGCCTCGGAGATGCCGCCGGGACACTACCTGGAATGTGATGGGTACGAATGGGCCGAACGATAGCAGGAAAAACGGGTTTCTGGTAGGGAAAATTTGGGTTAGCCCGTACTGGGCGGAGCAGCAGCCGGCAGGGGTCACTTTCCGCCGGCACGACTGCGGATGTAGGCGGACAGTTTCCCGATGCCGTCCCCGTCGATCCTGTCGGCAAAAGCCGGCATGCCGCCCGGTCGACCCTTGGCGATGGATTCGCGGAGATCACGGTCACCGGCGCCGTATTTCAGGGTCTGCCTGGTCAGGTTCGGCCCCCCCCTGCCCGTGGCGTCCCGCCCATGGCAGCCGGCGCAGTTTTTTGCGAAGAGTTCCTTGCCTGCGGCGATAGCCTGGGGGTTGTCCGCACTGGTCGTGCCGTCCTGCCGGTCTGCATGAAGACCGGTGGAGCGGTGGCCGCCTTCCCGTGCATCATCGGCGCCGCGGCGAGCTTCACAGGAACTGCTCAGGGCCAGGGTGAACAGGGCAGCGACTGCCAGAAGAATCTTCGGATTGTGCATGGAAAGCCTCCTTTGATGGAATGGTAGCGTACAAAGAATACCAGGGAGATGCTCCACTTCAAGGCAGTATCGGTGCACTAGTTTTTCGACAGGGAACGAGTGAGGTTACTTTTGACATGTGGTGCAGAAGAAGGTCGAGCGGCCGCTGAGACGGATGGAGTCGATGGGCCTGCCGCACTGTTCGCAGGGCTTGCCCGCCTGGCCGTACACCTTGAGCTGCACGGCGAAGTGGCCCGGTTGTCCTGCCGGATTATTGAAGTCCTGCAGGGTCGTACCTCCGGCGGCAAGGGCATCGGCAAGGACCGAGCGAGCCTGGTCCGTGAGGCAGGTGAGTTGGGACAGGGTCAGGCTGCCGGCCGGCGTGGCGGGATGGATTCCGGCGCGGAATAGTGCTTCATTGGCGTAAATGTTGCCGATGCCCGTGACGATGCGGTGGTCCATGAGCAGCAGTTTGACTGCCAGGCTGCGGCCACGGGATTTGCCAAGAAGGTATGTGCCGTTGAATGCATCGTCGAAGGGCTCAAGACCATGGTTGGTGAGGAGCGGGTGCTGCAGGGGGTCACCGGTGGTCCAGAGCAGGCTGCTGAACTTGCGCGGGTCCGTGAGTCGCAGGCAGATGCCGCCGGAAAATTCCACATCCAGACGGTCATGGCGCCCCGCCGGGGTCGGTTTCTGCAGGATGCGCAGATAGCCGCTCATGCCCAGGTGCAGGAGCAGGCAGCCGTTGGTGCAGTGCAGAAGCAGATATTTGCCGCGCCGGTCAACGGCATGGCACTGTTGCCCGAGCAGCCGTTCCGCCAGATCCGGCTGGACGGGCCAGCGCAGTTTTTCTGCACGGACGGTGACTGCAGTTATCTGGCGCCCCAGCAGCCACGGTTCAATGCCGCGGCGGGTTGTTTCCACTTCAGGAAGTTCTGGCATATATGCTTCCACGGTGTCCGTGACCGATCAGTTCGGCCACGGACCAGGGGATGTCTTGCTAGCGCGCCGTGCCGGTACGCCGCTGCGTCGGCCGTTGTGCCGAACGGTTTCCTGTCTGGACGCTTTTCGGCGCGGCGGCGGACTGCTGCTTGGCGACGTGGGGTGTTTTTCGTCGCTCGTGATTGGCTGCAGCGCTGCTGGTCGTGCCGGCGTTGTTGCGGCATTGGCCGGATTTAGCCGCGCCTTGCGTGCGTGGAGGCCGCAGCTGGCGTTGTTTGAAGACCGGCTCCGCGGCGATGGCCGGATCCGGACTAAACGCGTCCAGCACCACTTTCGGGATTTCCCGTTTGATGAGGTGCTCGATGTCCCGGAGAAACAGATGCTCATCAACGCAGACCAGGGAGACGGCCTCTCCGATGTTTCCGGCCCGGCCGGTGCGGCCGATGCGGTGCACATAATCTTCGGGGACGTTGGGCAGCTCAAAATTGACCACGTGGGGCAGTTGGTCGATATCCAGGCCGCGGGCAGCGATATCCGTTGCCACCAGCACCCGGACCGAGCCGTTCTTGAAGTCGGCCAGGGCCTTGGTGCGGGCCCCCTGGCTTTTATTGCCATGTATGGCCGCCGAGACAATGCCGTCGGTGTTAAGCTGTTCGGCCAGTTTGTTGGCGCCATGCTTGGTGCGGGTAAAGACCAGCACCTGTTGCCAGTTCTGGGAACTGATCAGCCAGGACAGCATCTCACGCTTGCGGACCCGGTCCACGGGGTGAACGACCTGTGCAACGCTCTCCACGGTGGTGTTGCGCCGGGCCACATCAATATGGGCCGGGTCGTTGAGCAACCCCTTGGCCAGTTGACGGATTTCATCGGAAAAGGTGGCGGAAA
>CAYSWG010000198.1:0-5137 GCA_964434465.1 uncultured Geobacteraceae bacterium | reverse complement strand
CGACGAAAACGTGGACCGGGATGAGCACGGGGATGCAGTGCACAAGTACCTGCGGTTCAGGATTGCCGCTGAAGAGTACGGACTGAGCCTTATGGAAATCAGGGAAATCATCAAAACCCGTCCCGTAACGCAGGTGCCGAGGATGCCAGAGTTTGTCCCTGGAGTCATTTCGTTGCGCGGCACCATTGTTCCGGTTCTCGATCTGCGTAAGCGACTTGGTTTTCCGTCTGTCAGCCAAACCGGGCTGGAGCGGATCATTGTTGTCCGAAAAGGTGACAGCTCTTGCGGACTCCTGGTTGACGAAGTCTGTCAGGTCATCGGTCTCGCCCAATCGGCCATTGTCAAGGCCCCGCCGGTATTTGAAGGTGTCGCCCGGGATTTTGTCATGGCCCTGGGGCAACGGGACGGGCAAGTTGTCACCCTGCTTGCCCTTGAGCCTCTGCTTGACGTGAACTGCGGGTGAGGACATTCCGCACCTGACGCCTGTCCGTCGGCGGGAGTGATGCGGTTATGGAGCTGTCCATGGGCCATGCTGTCCAGGAAATCAAGGTAGTGTGCTTCCGCGTTGGCGCAGATGCCTACGCAATGGATATCATGCGGGTCAGGGAGATCATCAGGCCCCAACCCGTTACGGCATTGCCCGATGCACCCGCATGCGTCAAAGGGGTCATCACTGTGCGGGGAACCGTCATTCCCCTGATTGACCTGCGGAACTGTTTCGGCTTGCCAGGGGAGAGTGACGGCCTGCTCCGCCGTCATATCATTGTCCGCATTGCCGGCCGTTCGGTCGGTTTCGTCGTCGATGCCGTCAGTGAGGTCGCAATCCTTGCCGCTCGGGACATTCGACCGCCACCGGCCGGGATAGCCGTTGCCGGTTACCGTTTTCTCATTGGTGTCTGCCTCATCAGGGATGCAATGGTTTTGCTGCTCAACCCTGACCGGGTGCTGGATGGCCATGACCTTGTTGTCGCACCACAGGAGGCTGCAGTTGCTTCATGAATGCACGACGTGATCAGAAAGGACCGTCATGCTGGTAGGCTGCCCCGTATGCAAAACCCGCTATCGCGTTGACGCCTCCCGGCTTGCCGTAGCCGGCAGTGTCCTCTGCTGCAGCGGCTGCCGAACATTTTTCCGCATTGTCCGGACCGCCCCCGTTGCGGCGCCGACCGGTACAGCGTGTGGGTTGCCGGACAGCACACGGAACATTTCGGTGCTGGTTGCCAATGAGAGTAGGGATTTCTGTGCCACAGTGTCCCATGTCCTTGCCGAAGAGCCTTTTACCGTGTTCTGGTGCCACGATGGTCAGGGAACGTTGTCGCTCATCAGGGAGAGGAAACCCGATGTAGTGCTGCTTGATGTGGCATTGCCGGGAATGTACGGCTTTGAGATTTGTGATTATCTGCGACTGCATCCGGAGCTCGGCCCGATACGGACCATCCTCATAGCATCCATTTACGACAAAACCCGCTACAAACGTGAGCCCCAGTCGCTCTATGGTGCCGATGACTATATCGAAAAGCACCATATTCCCGACTCCCTGGCAGCCAAAATTTATCGACTGGTCCTCGGTCAGGAGCATTTCGACCCCGTTGCCGGTGGTGCGTCGCTTGAAGAACAGCAGTCTACCGATTTGTCGGTTCCTACCCCGGGAGAGTGGGAACAGCAGGAGCGGGTCCGTCAGGAAATCCGTCAGGATGAACAGGTTAAAACGACGTGTGAATCGGCAGCGGTTCGGGAAGACGCCCATGAAAAGGCACGCCGCCTGGCGCGGATCATTGTGGCTGATATCGCCCTGTACAACCAGGGACGTGTTGAGGCTGCAGTGAAGGCAGGCACCTTTTCAGAAGAATTTGCCGAGGAGATTCTGGAAGGAAGCCGCTTGTATGAACAACGTGTTCCCAACCATGTCCGGCAGGGAACGTCGTACCTGGCACATGCCTTGACAGAGCTTCTCGCACTCAAGCAGAGTGAACTGGTTCTGACGCAAGAAAAAGAGGTGAGCTGTCCATGAAGGATTGTGAACGTGACTGAGTCAGGCTCTTCTCTGAACAGCATTGCTGACCGTTTGGCGTCAGCCGATGAAGAAGCACGACGGCTAGCCGTTGCGGAGCTTGCTGCCTCGCAACTGTCCGAGAGCTGCTCGTACCTCTTCCGTGCCATGGCTGATACCAGTTGGCGGGTCAGGAAGGAAGCGGTCGGTGTTTTTCTCGCTGCCCCGGATTCTACCCGATTTGCTCCGGGGGTGCTTGAGTTGCTGCGTAGTGTTGATAACGCCGGTCTCCGCAATGCTGCGGCAGAAGTGCTCGAAAGAATCGGCAGGGATGCGCTGCCTTTGCTACACGGTTCCATGGCTGATCCCGACGGCGATGTGCGTAAATTCATTATCGATATCCTCGGGGGGATCGGCTCGGCACCTTCCGCACCTTTCCTTGTTGACGCACTATCCGACGAGGATTCCAACGTGCGTTTGGCGGCCGCTGAAAGTCTCGGCAAGATCGGCTGCCATGACACGGTTCCGCCTCTACTTGCCTGTCTTGCTGAGGAAGATGTTGCTTTCAGGCATACGATACTCATCGCCCTGGCTAAAATCGGTGTTCCGGTTCCCCTGGAGGTGATAACTCCATTGTGCGCCGAACCATTTCTCCAACGGGCCGTTTATGAATGCCTGGGCGCCACAGGCGATGAAACTGCCTGTGCGGCTGTCCTTTCCGGTTTGCAGGACCCGTCGAAAACCGTCCGCGAGTCGGCGGTTCGGGCACTGGCAAACCTTGACCGGCGATTGTCCCCTGCCGGAATTGCGCCAGCCTGTTCCGGTCGGTTGCGGCAGTTTGCCGGATCGCCAGTCGTTGATGGCTTGCTGGAGGTGCTGGGCAGCGCTGATGATGAAGTCCAGGCCGGTCTGATCCGGATACTCGGGATGATTGGCGACGCGCGTGCAGCCGGTGCCATTCTCAGGTCCTGCCACAATGAGCGGCTTGTTCCTCAATGCATCCTTGCCTTGCGCCAACTGCAGACGGTGAACACTTCTTTTTTCACCCGGGAGTATGCTGCTGCCGATGATGGTGAACGGGCAACCATCCTTCGCATCTGTGGAGAGCTTGGGAGTGACGATTTAACGGACCTGATCCAGCGCGGCCTGGCTGATCCGGTGCCCCAGGTCAGAGAAATAGCGTTGCGGGTAATCGGTCTCCGGGGAATGACCGGGCTGGCGGAGGAATGTGCCGCCCTGCTGCGCGATTGTGATTCTGCAATGCAACATCTGGCCCTGGAGACCCTTATACGGCTGGCTGGCCGGGATGGAACTGCCGTCGGCGTAATTGCCAATCGCCTGGTGGGGGGGGATGCCGCACGGCGCCGTGATGCGGCTTGTCTGTTTGGTGCTCTTGCGGGCCGACAGCACCTTGCACAGCTCCTCAAGGATGAGGATGATCAGGTTCGGCGCGCGGCGGTGCGGGGCATCGCGTTACTGGATGGTGATGATGTTGTGCATCTCCTGTCTCTCGCCTGCACCGATGAAATCGCCGATGTGCGCATTGCCGCAGCTGCCGCTCTCGGTGAAACGGCCAGCAAGGAAGCGGTGGAACCACTGTTGACGGCCCTTGCCGACGTGGATCCCTGGGTGCGATGTGCGGCGCTTCGCAGCCTGGGGACTCTCGGCAGTATACCGTCTCTTCCGGCCATCAGGGAACGCCTTGCGGATGACAATGAACTGGTGGGTATTGCTGCACTTGAGGCGCTTGGGCAGTTCCCGTCGGAACTTTCCCGGGAATTGGTCTGCTCGGCAGCCCAGTCCAAGAACGGCGATGTGGTGCGCGTTGCCGTGGACATACTTGCCGGTTGGGATGATCCCTGGCTTGACGACCATGCAGAACAGTTGCTGGAGCATCGATCCTGGGGCGTGCGCAGTGCCGCGATTCGGTTTCTTGCCCAATCCCGTGGCCCTGAAGCGGTACCAATGCTCCGGTTTGCCCTGGAACGGGAAAAAGACGATCTGGTCAGAACCCGCATTGCGGAACTCCTGGACAGGTTTCAATGCTGAGCGGAAGCGAGCCGGAAGTATGCATGACCGAGGAAGAGTTCCGGCTCATCAGGGACCTGATCCACGGACACTGTGGAATTTATTTTGACAGTTCGGTCAAGTTCCTCTTGGAAAAGCGACTGGCGCGGCGGCTTGAACTTCATCTCCTGCCGTCGTTCAAAGGCTACTATCATTTTATCAAGTACGGAAGCGGCAGGGACCAGGAGCTGTCAGACATCATGGATGTCCTGACAACCAACGAGACGTATTTTTTCCGTGAGGAGTTCCAGCTGACTGCTTTTGCCGAGGAGGTGCTGCCCGAGGTGAAGGCAGCAAAGGAGCTTCGTGGTGACGGAACCCTGCGCATATGGAGTGCAGGCTGTTCCACGGGTGAAGAACCTTATACCATTGCCATGCTGATTCTGGAGTCAGGCCTGCTGTCCGGTTGGAAGGTGGAAGTCATCGGTACGGATATCAGCCAAAGGGTGCTGCAGCAGGCCCGCAAGGGGGTTTACAGCCCGTCCTCTTTCAGGACAACGACCGAGGGGCGCATGCGTCGATTTTTCACCGAGCAGAATGGTCTGTATCGCATAAATGATGAAGTCAGGGAGCTGGTGACAATCAGCCATCTGAACCTGCTCGATGAAAACCGGATGATTTTGCTTGGTAAAATGGATGTGGTGTTCTGCCGTAATGTGATTATTTATTTCGATCAACTCGCCAAGAAGCGTGTGGTGGACTCTTTCTACCGGACGCTCAGGGAGGGCGGGTATCTATTGCTCGGCCATGCCGAATCGTTGCTGAATACAACGACGGCATTTGCCCTGCGTCACCTGAAGAGCGACATGGTTTACCAGAAACCGTTCGCAGGAAAGGGACCCGGGGGGGTGCCGTGAAACCGATCCGGGTGCTTGTCATTGATGATTCGGCCTACAATAGGAGAACAATCAGCCGGATCCTGGAGGGTCTTCCTGATGTGGAGGTCATCGGTTACGCTGTTGACGGTGAGGAGGGCATTCGCCGGGTCCTCGAACTGCAGCCGGACCTGATAACTCTGGACATCGAAATGCCTCGTATGGACGGCTTCACTCTTTTGCGTATCATAATGGGCAAGAGACC
>CAYSWG010000197.1:0-5160 GCA_964434465.1 uncultured Geobacteraceae bacterium | reverse complement strand
TGATATCAGGCAGGGGAAAATGGTCATTCTCGTCGATGATGAGGATCGCGAGAATGAAGGCGACCTGGCCATGGCCGCCGAAACGATTACCCCCGAGGCCATCAACTTCATGGCCAGGTTTGGTCGCGGTCTGATCTGTCTGACGCTGACGGCGGAGAAGTGCGACCAGCTTCGCCTGCCGCCCATGGTTGACAACAACACCTCTGCCTTCAGCACCGCTTTCACCGTTTCCATTGAAGCCAGAAGAGGGGTGACCACCGGTATTTCCGCAGCGGACCGGGCCCATACCATCCTTACTGCAGTGGCTGATCAGGCGATGCCGGAGGATCTTTCCCGTCCCGGCCATATCTTCCCCCTGCGTGCCCGCAGCGGCGGTGTTCTGGTGCGCACCGGCCAGACGGAGGGCTCCGTTGATCTGGCGAGACTGGCTGGCCTGAAACCGTTCGGGGTGATCTGCGAGATCATGAATGATGACGGAACCATGGCGCGCATGCCGCAATTGAAAAAGTTCGCCAGGGAGCACGGCCTGAAGATCTGCACGATTGCCGATCTCGTTGCCTACCGCATGAAGCACGAGCTCCTGGTCAGGAGGGCTGCAGAGGTGGAGCTGCCCACCAGGTACGGTGAATTCAAGGCAGTGGTCTTCGAGAATGACGTGGACAACATGGAGCACCTGGCTCTGGTCAAAGGTGAGATTTCCAGGGATGAGCCGGTACTGGTCCGCGTTCATTCGGAGTGCCTGACCGGCGACGTGTTCGGCAGTTGCCGCTGCGATTGCGGAGATCAATTGTCCCTTGCCATGGAGATGATTGAGACGGCAGGGAAGGGAATCATTCTGTACATGCGTCAGGAAGGCCGGGGAATCGGCCTGACCAACAAGCTCCGCGCCTATGCCCTGCAGGATCAGGGCAAGGATACGGTAGAAGCCAACATCGAACTCGGCTTCAAGGACGATCTGCGCGATTACGGTATTGGCGCCCAGATTCTCGTCAGTCTCGGTGCGAAGAAAATCAGGCTTATTACCAACAATCCGAAGAAGATGGTCGGCCTGGCCGGGTATGGTATTGACATCGTTGAACGAGTACCCCTTGAAATCGAGCCCACCGTGTGCAACCTGAAGTACCTGCAGACAAAGCGGGAGAAAATGGGACATTTGCTGGAAAATTTCTGATTTCTGGATAGTGGACCCCCATGTGGCGTCCGAGTCCTCTGGAGCGATTGTATGCCAAAATATCTTGAAGGAAATTTGTGTGCCGGTGGTCTCAGGTTCGGGATTCTGGTCAGCCGGTTCAACAGCTTCATCGGCGAGCGGCTGTTGGAAGGAGCCGTTGATGCCCTGATTCGCCATGGCGCCGCCGATGAGCATATCGAGGTAACGAGAGTGCCCGGTGCGTTTGAAATTCCCCTTGTCGCCAAAACGATGGCCACCAGCGACCGTTATGATGCGGTAATCTGTCTTGGCGCGGTGATCCGTGGCTCCACGCCCCATTTCGATTACGTTGCCGCCGAGGTATCCAAAGGAGTGGCCCACGTCTCTCTCGAGAGCGGTATCCCGGTTATTTTTGGCGTCCTGACAACGGACAGCATCGAGCAGGCCATTGAGCGGGCCGGAACCAAGTCCGGCAACAAGGGCTTTGATGCCGCAGTAACTGCCATTGAAACGGTGAACCTGCTGAAAGGATTCAAGTAGCGTGGGGACACGACGAATCGGGCGTGAAATAGCGCTGCAGATGCTCTATGCCGTTGACAGTAATCCCGCAGAGGAGCACCCCGTCATGCCCCAGGAGCAGGAGGACGGTACGGTCAATTATGAGGCCCTGGATTTTGCTGATGAGTTGTTCCGGGGGGTTATGGAAAACCGCCCGCGGATAGATGAACTGATCGTTGCCAAGTCCAAGAACTGGTCCTTGTCGCGAATGGCCAGGGTTGATCTCAACATTATGCGCATTGCCGTCTATGAACTGCTTTTCTGCAGTGATACTCCGCGTAGCGTCACGATCAACGAGGCAATCGAGGTGACAAAGAAATATGGCACTTCGGATTCACCGGCATTCGTCAACGGCATTCTGGATGAGATTGTCGTGGAAAAATGACGGCTTGGTGCCCGCTGGATACCCAATTTGATTCTGTTCATTGAGTGAGGTGTTATGAAAGAAATCGGCGTAGGGCTTCTTGGTTTTGGCACCATTGGTGCCGGTGTGGTGAAACTGTTGGGACGCAATGCTTCCCTTATTGAAGAAAAGCTTGGCGTTCGTCTGCGATTACGGAAAGTCGCCGATCTGGATATAACCACGGACCGGGGCGTTCCCGTCGAACCTGGCGTATTGACGACCAATGCCGATGACGTGCTCACCGATCCGGACATCGCCGTGGTCATCGAACTCATCGGCGGCTATACAATCTCCAGGCAGTTCATACTCAAAGCCATGGAAAACGGAAAGCACATCGTGACGGCCAACAAGGCGTTGTTGGCCGTGCACGGCGATGAGATATATGCCAAAGCCGCGCACTGCGGTGTAGAGGTTCGTTACGAGGCGGCAGTGGGTGGAGGCATTCCCGTGCTGTCTGCCATCAAGGGCAATCTGGCAGCGAACCGTTTTGAAACGGTGCTGGGAATTCTCAATGGTACCTGTAACTATATCCTGACCAGGATGACCCAGGAGGGCGCCGATTTCGCCCAGGTCCTGCGCACCGCCCAGGAACTGGGCTATGCCGAAGCGGATCCCACCTTTGATATCGAGGGGGTCGATACGGCACACAAGCTTGCCATCCTGGTCTCGCTCTGCTTCGGTACCAAGGTAGCTTTCGACGACATTTATACCGAGGGGATCAGTGCCGTTACTGCAACCGATATCGATTTTGCCAGGGAATTCGGCTTCAAGATCAAGCTGCTGGCCATCGGCAAACTGGATGGCGCCCGGGTGGAGGCGAGGGTGCACCCGACGATGATTCCGTTGAATTACCCCCTGGCGGATGTTGACGGCGTTTTCAATGCCATCAGGCTGACCGGTGATTTCGTCGATACGGTTATGTTCTATGGTAGAGGAGCCGGCATGGATCCCACTGCCAGCGCTATTGTCGGCGATGTGATGGATATCGCCCGGAATCTGACGGCGGGTATCGGTCGAAGGAGCGCACCCCTCGGCTATCTGGACAATCGGTTGAAGACGTTGGAGATCAAGCCGATTGGTGAAATCGTCGGCAAGTACTATCTCCGGTTCAGTGCCGTGGACAAGCCGGGTGTCCTGGCGAAAATTGCCGGTGTACTCGGTGAGAACGGCATCAGTATCGAGTCCATGATTCAGAGTGCCCGCAAGGCAAACGAGACCGTTCCTATTGTCATCATGACCCATGAGGCGAAGGAGTCGGGAATCCGTTCAGCGCTTGACCAGATTGACTCCTTTGATTTCATGAAGGAAAAGAGCAAGCTGATCCGCATCGAGGATGCGCTCCTGTGACGGCAGCTGTGGAGGGGGATGATGGTTTGCCGCGGTAGATTCAGCTGCAAGCAGATGCTGATTCTGTTCTGGGCGGGCGTGTGTCTGATCGCTGCTGGATGCGTACCGAAGTCCCTGCCGCCCCCCGTGGTGGAGAAGCCGGTCAAGGTTGCCTTGGTCTTAGGGGCCGGTGCGGCGAAGGGTTTTGCCCATATTGGAGTGCTCAAGGTTCTCGAGGCGAACCAGATTCCCGTATCGATGATTGTCGGAACGAGCGCGGGCAGTTTCGTGGGCAGCCTTTACGCCCACGGGTTTTCGGCCTATCAGCTCCAGAAGATCTCTTTTGACTTGCAGCAGAGCGATCTTCTTGATCTGACCATCCCTGACGGTGGTTTCATCAAAGGGGAAAAGGTGGAAGGGTATGTAAACCGTCTGCTGCGCAACACGCCCATGGAAAAGCTGAAGATCCCCTTCTATGCCGTGGCGACCGATATCCAGAGCGGCAAGGAAATGGTTTTTGGCAGTGGGAATACAGGGAGTGCCGTACGGGCAAGCTGTTCAATTCCCGGGGTGTTTTCTCCACCAGTCATCGGCGGCAGAATGTATGTGGACGGTGGCGTGGTGAGTCCCGTGGCCGTTGATGTTGCCTTGCGTTATGGCGCTGATGTGGTTATTGCGGTCGATGTGTCGGGCAGTGACGAGTCACCCCGGCCCCAGGGCGTTGTGGCCACGATTCTTCAGTCCGTGACCATTATGTATTCGAGGATTTCCGCCCAGCAGTTACAAAAAGCCCATGTGGTAATCAGGCCCAATGTGGCTGGAATCGGCGCCGCTGATTTTGCTTCGCGGCATACGGCTGTCCTTGAGGGAGAGCGATCCGCAACGGCGGCACTTCCGTCGATCAGGGCGGCCATTGACCGGGCCGGCGCCGGGAGAAGATAGTCTTTGATTGTGCGCTGTCCCGCTGTCACGCAGTGGTGAGCCTCCGTGCGTAACCGGGATATGACCAGAAACTGAATGGTATGGAAAAACTTATTGTTCAAGCTCCGGCTAAAATCAACTATGTTCTGGAGGTGCTCGGCAAACGCCCGGACAATTACCATGAATTGCGCATGGTCATGCAGCGTATTGCCTTGTGTGACGATATTGAGTTATCGCTCAGTGCCGACGACGACATCCGGGTTTTCTGCGGCAAGGAGGGTGTTCCCGGCGGTTCGGGCAATATCGCCTGGCGTGCGGCCAGGGCTCTGCTGGACAAGGCGGCGCTCCATGTCGGCGTTGCTATCGACATTGTAAAGAATATTCCTGTTGCAGCAGGTTTGGGTGGTGGCAGCAGCGATGCGGCTGCGGTCCTCATGGGTTTGAACAACCTGTTGGAGCTGGGCTATTCCGATGAAACCCTGATGGAGATTGGTGTCACTCTTGGCGCGGACGTGCCGTTTTTCATCTTCAAGAAAACCGCCCTTGCCGAAGGCATTGGTGAGCGTCTGACGGCTCTTGACGGTTTTCCCCCTGTCTGGCTCGTCCTGGTCAACCCCAATATCCACGTTTCGACTGCCTGGGTCTATCAAAAATTACAATTGACAAATCGCCCTCGAGCCGATAGACTGCCACGGTTTTACGGTAGCTTTGAAGCACTTTGCGGGTTGCTGTCAAATGATCTGGAGTCGGTGACGATCGGCGGATTCCCGGTTGTCCAGGAAATAAAGGATACCCTGCGTGG
>CAYSWG010000196.1:0-5161 GCA_964434465.1 uncultured Geobacteraceae bacterium | reverse complement strand
AATGACCGACAAGGATTCGCTGCGCAGGGGTATCTCCTCGGCAGCAAGTATTTCCATGCCCCGGGGAAGGCTGCGGTTCAGTGCTGCCCGGACCAGATCGGCGCCCATTCCCGGATCCAGTTCCATGTCCAGGTATTCCGCCCAGGACTCCACCCCAACCGAGAGGGCCGTTGCAAAGGAAAACCGGGGATGGGGATGAAAACCCTGTGAATAGCGGATGGGAATTCCGGCCCGCCGTACCGCCCGGGTAAAGAGGTGAAGCATTTCCAGATGACTCAGCAGGCTCATGGCCCCCGTCTTGCTGAAGCGCAGGCGAACCCGGACAGCCGGCAGAGCCTGGACGCTCTCGTGTGCGTCGGAGGAAACATCAGCGGCATTTACGCCTGCGTTCGCCACTGCCGGCCCGTGGAGCCGCATGCGCACTGTCTCACCATTGCAGACACCGCAATCGGTACAGACGCCATCCCGGCAGTCGCCGGTCAGCGTTCCTGCCAAAGCCGCTTCCGCCTCTTGGCGCAGAAAATCGCCGGAAATCCGACTGTCCAGGTGCGCCCAGGGGAAAATTTCATCAGGGGAGCGGCGGCGCAGATACCATTCCGGGTCGATGCCTGCTTCCCTGAAAGCCTGCTGCCATTTGCCGAAATCCGCATGCTCGCCCCAGCCGTCAAAACGGCAGCCAAGGGACCGGGCCCGCAGCAGCACCCGGGACAGGCGGCGATCACCCCGGGCAACGACTCCTTCCAGAAAAGACATATGAGCATCATGCCACTTGAAGGCCAGCTTACGCTGCTTCAACTCATCGCGGAGGAACCGCTGCCGCTCGCGAATGGCTTCACAACCGATCTGGGGTTCCCACTGGAACGGTGTATGGGGCTTGGGCACGAAGCTCCCCACGGAGACGGTCACATCACCGCCATGGCCGACACCCCGGCCGGCCCGCTTCACCTGGGCGGCCAGTTCGGCGATACCCACCAGATCTTCCCGGGTCTCCGTGGGCAAACCAAGCATGAAATAGAGTTTGATCACCCGCCAGCCGGCGGCAAAGGCGGAGCGGGCATTATCGATGAGATCCGCCTCACTGATGCCCTTGTTGATGACTCGGCGCATCCGCTCGGTTCCCGCCTCGGGCGCCAGGGTGAAGCCGGTCTTGCGCACCTTGACGACTTCGTCAACCAGGTCCTGGGTGAGGCTGCCGACCCGGAGCGAGGGGAAAGAAACCGCAACCCGTTCAGCGGCATAGCGCTGCATCAGACTGCGCAGCACCTCGCCGATGCAGCCGTAATCGGCGGCGGAAAGGGACAGCAGGGAAATCTCGTCATAGCCGGTCTGGCGCAGCACCCTATCGATGGTAGCAAGAATGGTCTCCGGTGACCGTTCCCGAACCGGCCTGCAGAGGTAGCCGGCCTGGCAGAAGCGGCAGCCCCGGGTACAGCCCCGGGCAATCTCCATGCTTACCCGGTCATGAACCGTCTTCAGAAACGGCACCACCGGACTGGTCGGATAGGCAAGCTGCTCAAGATCCGGCGCTATGCGCCGCCGCACGGTCCCGTAGCCCTGTTTCAGGGGGACTATGGCTGCAACCCTGCCGTCCTCCTGGTAGGATACGGCAAACAGTGACGGCACATAGACACCCTCCACCATGGCAAGCCGATCCAGCAACGCAGCCCTGGTTCCCCCGCAACGCTTCCAATCCCGGCAGATTTCGACAATATCCACGATAGCCTCTTCGCCATCACCAAAAAGGAAGACATCAAAGAAATCCGCCAGGGGTTCCGGATTGCCGGCGCAGGGACCGCCGCCCAGAATCAGCGGCCAGCGTTCATCCCGATCGGCAGCCAGCAGTGGGATGCCGGCCAGTTCCAGCATGTTCAACACATTGGTACAGGACAACTCATACTGCAAGGTGAAACCGACCAGATCACACTGGGCAAGCGGCGTCCCCCCTTCCAGAGTTGCCAGGGGCTCGCCGGCAGCACGCAGGACATCTTCCCGGTCCGGCCAGGGCGCGTAAACCCGCTCAGCACCCACCCAATCAAGCCCGTTGAGAATGCCGTAGAGAATCTGCAATCCCAGGTGGCTCATGCCTACTTCATACACATCGGGAAAGGCCAGTGCCACCCGCACCTCAGGGGCATCCTTGACAACCGCCCCGAACTCACTGCCCATGTAGCGGGCGGGTTTCTCCACCTGTAACAACGTCTCGTACCGCAAAAGACCTCCTGAAAACCTATTCTCTGCGCATATCACGGGCAGAGCGGCGCCCATGCCCGTGAAAAAAAGCCGCATCAATCTAGATGCGGCTTTTCTGTGAAAGACTGAGCGCCTCAATACGCGGACAACTATTCATCGACTGCTCCTGTTCAGCATAGTTTCCATCCGGAAACTCCTGATGTGAAACTGGTTGTTTCCACCATGGAAACGAGGAGTTTTTCATCATGGCAAGGATAGCAAGGGATTGCGCGGCGGCGTACCCAGGTACGCAGCACAAGCAAGCCCGCTGATTAACGCAGTCAGGGCGGAAAAGAACCGTTTCCGGACGAAAACTAGCATATATGAACGTAAAGATACAACCATCTTCTCCCCGCCGGGGCCGCCATGAAAGGCAGACTGCTCCCTCGAAAGGACCGGTGTTTCCTCAATATTCTCTTCGGCAGTACGCGCGAATCGGAATTTGCCGCCCCGACAGCAACATTACCGGCACCACACATTCTGCTTCAGAAACCCCACAGAAACTTCTCAAACCTAACCTCCGACGGAACGCCGCCCGGATTGAACCATAATTCATTGACAAACATTCACAGTAATGATAGCTATCCAGCCGAACCCCAGTGCCGATCGTCGAAGGAACAGGGACATGACCAGTACAGGATCGCAAAAACCTCAAGCGCACTTCCACTGCCCCACATGCCAGGCCAGACAACACCGTGGCGAACAGTGCGTCAATTGTGGTTTGATCTTTGAGAAATACTTCCAACGGGAGGAAGAGCGCGAAGCAGGGATAATTCCCGGAGCAGCAAACGACAGCAAGGCAGCCGCCCCCTCAAACAAAGCAGGGACCGTCCTGCTGTCCCTGCTGCTGGTTACCGTTCTTGCCGTCATCGTGTGGCAGACCCGAACCGTAGATTCCGGAGAGAGCACCAGCGACACCCTGTCTGAAAACGTTGACCCGAATCTCGCAGCACCCTTCATCCCCTATCCGAGGACCGCCACCATCAGGCATGACACGACGTTCATGGAATGGCCCCGCTTCGACGGCCCTACCCGACTGGACAACATGTCCCTCGGCCAGGTCGCCGATTACCGGAAGGACCAGGTCGCCCGCCACGCGTATCTTGGCTTCTTCCACCCGGGGTATGACCCGCTCAAGCCACCCCATGACGCTCTATATGGCCACATCACGCCGTTGAAACCATGGCTGACACCCGTCGCCTACTATGTTGCCAATCCATACCTCCTGCTGTCACTGACCCACAACAACAAGGTAGCCCCGTTTACATTCTTCCTTGAATCATTCGAACTTGTCTATTCGGCAGGGAAAATCACCGAGGTTCACACGGGGGACAATGGAACGGCCTGGAAAGAATTTCTGCAGGGTGACCCGCAGCGGTCGAACATCGTCGAGGTAGTCATGGTCAATGCCTGGGATGCCGGCTTTTACCATGTCCACCTCGTTGAGCGCCAGAGCGAAAACATTGTTCCGTCGACCGTTGCCAGCAACATCGGCACATCACTCTACAGCCAGCGGAGTCAGTACCGGGCAGACGCCAACGGCAAGCACAACATCGGACCCTATGATATCAGGGGCTGCATAACCATCAAGGACAGCACCGCACCAACCAGACTGGTATTTCATCTGTGGCGGAAGAAACCGCCAACAACCGAGGTAAAACCGGATCTGGTATACGAGATGCGCATGGTGCCGGAACATGAAGAATAGTTTACAGAATCAACTTCCCGTACAAATACTGCTCAGCGACACATCTCCCCCGTTTCTGCCCGACAGAGCATCCTGGTCCCTCATTGATTCCAGGAAAACAGCGGGCAATCATCCTCGAAGAACGGTGCGAACCGTTTTTTCACCTGCAGCAGCTTGTCCTCGTAGTAATCCAGATTCACATCGGGCCTTACAGGATCATATTCCGACGTCATCCGACAGTGCTCGTGGGCTGCCACACCCTTGCCCCGACCGGTTACATAAAAGGAAATCTGGTCGCCGGAACGGAATTCGTCGGCAGAACGGGCAGCGAGTTCGTAGGCGGCTGACGGATTCCGCGTGGCCGTGCGGAGTTTCTGCCGATAGACCTGGGGCGACTCCCGCAGGGTTTCCGTCTTCGCCAGCCAGTCAATGGAGAAATCATGGCTGCGCAGGCGGCGCACATACTCCCCATACAATCCTTCGATGGCCCGTCCCTGATCGTTGAGCAGCAAGCGGATCATCTCCGCCATGAATTCCCGCAGGTAGTGCTCCATCCCGCGGGATTTAAGGGCACTCCCCTTGACGGTAATCGTGCCGTCATAGGCCAGCAGCGCATAATTCTTGCTCTTGTAGGAGAACATGCGCCGATAACGGCCATCCAGCTCCACGTCGATTCCCTCGGGCAAGGCGGCGGAAAGTCTATCCACGAGGGCCGCTTCCTGCTCAAGCGTCTCGACACCGGCAGGAGGCAGAAAATAGATACCGTCCGTATCCACCTCGACCACGCGGGCATGATGGCTCTGCAGCCAGGCAACCATGGTCCGGATGGTTTCCCGTCCCAGGCGGGTCACCCGGGCGGCGGTTTCCGGTTCGGCAAAGTTGTGCAGGGGAGAGCCGAGGTAACCATAAAAAGAGTTGATGAGCACCTTGAAGGTCTGCTGCAGCAGACCATAACGCTCACGCTGGGCAGGATCATCAGCCTCCCGGGACCGCTTCTTTGCTGCCAGGCGGAACTGGCGCAGACGGGCCAGCAGTGACAGGAACAAGCCGAGAGTGTCGCCGGCCGGCTGCAGCGCATGGATCAGAATCAGTGATGGATAGAGGGACGCCACGTCACAATGGACCACCGGCCCGATCACACCATGCACGAGGACATCCGTATACCCCCCTTCGATCTCGCCGGCGCCGCCGACGGAACGGGGCACTGCCTCCCCCCTGCGCAGGTATTCCCGCAGAAAAAGCGCA
>CAYSWG010000195.1:0-5173 GCA_964434465.1 uncultured Geobacteraceae bacterium | reverse complement strand
TCCTGGAGTCTTGGCCGGAAACTTGCGTAAGGCAGTGACTACCTGCGAACGGTAATCCGTCGGGCCTTTGGCTTCAACCTGATCGCAGTACCCTGCACCATGAAACCCATCGAGCGCATATTCGATCGGGTCCTCAATGGCAAGACAATACCCGCCATGAGTTTTCAGGCGTACGTCGATGTAGGTCGATGCCGTAGTAGTTTTTCCTGCGCCCGGAGGACCGGATACCAGAACAAGGCCGCCCGATTTGAGGTCTTCTCGCAGCAGCTCGGCGGTGATCATTGAATGAAAGCCGAGGTCCTTGAGTTCAGAAGGAAGCTGATTGATCTTGCGCAGCGCGTAAACATGCTCATTCACGCGCTGCGCACGGTAGCGACCATCTTCGGTTGTTATGGAGAACTGAGGTTCGCTGTCAGCTCTTCCGGCGACGGCCTGGAAAAGCCTTCGCACCTCTTCGCTTCGTTCGCCATCTCCGTTGCGGTCGATTGTCTCGATACCCGGGAAGGAAACCGCCTTACCGGTATCAACGTTCAATCGCCAGTCGCTGACAGTATTCTGCATACTGCAATCCAGTTACATCCGACCGAAAGTGAAAGCCATCGAGACTGCGGCTGCTGAAACGCATTGGGTGCCGAGCGTGCCGACGTTCAGGGTGCCGTTGTATGCCTTGACCGTGGTCCCTGCGACGGCCATGACCGCAACCCCTTCGGACATCATGCGGGCGATCTCCGTGCAAACCCGAGAGGGAATATTCGGAATGGTGATCGCTGCAGCATCGTTTGCTGCAGTCAAGGTGGCTGTCGCAACCGTCACGGCGCCGGTGAAGGGGCCGGTGATTGTTCCGCTGACATTCCAGGAAGTTGGGAATACCGCGTTGTCGCGCAGTGTTGTGATGGTGATACCACTGTAGGAAATCTGTGTAGCATAGAGCCGCTTGGTGTTGGTGATGATGCTGGAGAGATCGCTGACCAGGTTCTGTGCCTTGGAAGCATCCGAGGTCTCGCCGAGCTTCGAGATCACGAAGAAAAGGCCGATGCCGATCAGGGCGAGGGCGATGCCCAGTTCGATCAGGGTGAAGCCCATGGAACGCCGTTTGCTCCTCTTGAAATGCTTCATTGACTGCTCCTTATGAAAAAATAATTTCTGACAAGCCGCGAGTTTGATGCCTGATGTCTCTCATCGACACAGGTACATGTTCACGTGATCTCACTTCAGTTTCAATTCATTAATACCTGCTTTATCTCTGCATTGACTTGGCGCTTCAGCGCACTTGCAATGTCGACCTGATCGAATAAACGGTATCGAGGAATCCGAACATCAGGATGCCCATGGTGATCCCTGCCAGGGCCAGCATGCCAACGTTCAGCAGCTTCGCGCTTGATTCGACTTCCTTTCGCACGTCAGCGAGAATTGTCAGGCCAATCGATTGCAGCGCCGAACCAAAATCAGAACGCTCGGCACGATCAATCACGCGATTCAAAGCGCGCAGTGGCAGCAGTCCTGTATCGAACGCCTTGCCTGGTTGGCCGGAATATTGATCGAGTCGGCGTGTGAGTTGGCGCATGTGCCACTGCACCCATCGACCAGAGGAATTCGACACCTTGATGATGGATTCGATCAGCGATGTCCCGGCCGCCATGAGTGACGCCAGTGAAACGAGAGTGACGGCTCCGTTGTAGGCACGGAACAGGCTGTACGGCGGCCAGTTGTCGATATTTCGTCTGTATGGCGGGATGAACGAATTGAAAGACCAGGCAATTCCTGCGATCACCAGCGTCAAGGCGATCAATACCCAAGGCCCATACCCCATAGCCGTTTCCGAGATCGCATAAACCACGCGCCCAGATGCTGGCCACTTCTCCGGAGGAGAGATGGAAGTGAGGACGGGTACGAAGAATTTCGAAAAGCCATAGACAAGGCCCACCACCACCATAAACACGATGCTCGGCGCGGTGACGGCGCCCATAATCACCTTGCGCATCTCGGAGACCTCCCGCACGGATTTCGCGAGAAAGCGCAGGTTGTCTGGCAGCGATGCGCCGGACTCCGCGGCGGAGATAACCATCACGTCCGAGCTCGGGATGCCATTACCCTTCAGGGCTTCAGAAAAGGGCATGGTGTCCATGCGGCGCAACCAGATCCGATAAATCGGCCCGAGAGGATCCTTCATCTGGCGCGCCCTTGCCACGCGTTTCTGCAGATAGGAAACGATGTCTATGCCATCATCCAGGGCCGCGGCAAGATCTTCATAGAGTTCCGAGCGAGTTTTCGCGGAACGGATGGCGAGTTTGGCCAGGGCGTACTCAAGATTCATATATCAATCATTTCGTAGGTGCGGAACGACTCAAAGGTCGCTTCTAAATGGCGCGGATCAACCTGGCCATTCAGGCATTTGTAGAGGGCGTGTTCGAACGCGGTTTTCCCGTTCATATTGGGATTGTCGAATCCGGTGGTGCGAGTCCTCCGCCACATTTCCTCAGCCTCGGTATCCTTCCCTTCACGCAACAGAATCAGCATTTGGCTGTCGGGAATGATCACTTCGGCAGCGACCGTTTGTCCGGCAACTCCCTTGACGCACTTGGGGTGACCGCAGTCCCTGCCGCTCGCGACGCGAATCCTGCTGGTGTCGACCGAGAATTTTTCCTGGATGTAGGACAGGTAATCGTAGTCAAGCACTTCCGCGGCGAGCGCGCTGCAGTGGGGGCACAAGGATGGCACCAAAGACTGGTAAACCAGCGCGGATATGAACCGTTTGCCGGCAAGAATCGACCTTGGCATCATGATCGGGGCGGACCCGAGACGCCCCGCGATGCCGATGCCAGAAGGCGCATGGACGGTCGTCAGGCAGCGATGTCCGGACATCACCGCCGGCGCGAAGAGATCGGCGGTCTCCTTGTCGCGGATTTCGCCGATCATCATCACGTTCGGATCCATGCGCAACAACGCCCGGAAGGCCTCGATGAACGGAGCGTTGTCCTCATCGGAGGTGTCCCGCTGGACGGGGATCTGCGAGACGCCGAACATCTTGTATTCAACGGGGTCCTCGACTGAGTACCATTTGTACCGGCTGCGCTCCGGATCCATGGTCATCAAGGTCATCAGGGTCGTTGATTTCCCGGAGCCGGTTTCACCGGCAACGAAGACCGCACCGACCGAGCGCATCATTGCGAGCCGCAGCATCTCCTGTTGCGACGCCTCATATCCAAGCTCGGCCAGCGATTTGGTTTCGGCAACCATTTCGGCCGGCAGGATGCGCATTACCACATCCAGCCCGCCCTCGACGTTGGATGATTGGTAACGGAAACGCCAGCGTCGGCCATTCACGACGCGATCAATCATGCAGTATTGCTTGGCGCGCTGATTGAACTGCGGCGCCGTCCTGCTGCGGGAGGTCTCGCCGGCGAGTTTGTTGTAGGCAACGCCCACGGCCTCGATGGCCTCGTCAGTCGAGAGAGCCATGATTTGAGTCAGGATCCCATAGACCCTGAGCAGCACAACGGCGCCATTGTCGCGAATGCAGATATGGATGTCCGATGCGCCCGCCTTGACTCCCGCCTCGAGAATCATGTCGAAGGTTTTTATCGACGCGGCGCTTTCATGGATCGCTCCGCCCTCGCCGCGCTCCTTGCTGCCAGCGGCCGATCTGTGCACGACACCGAAAACTTCCTGCGTCGCGATATACACCGTATCGACGGTGTAGTTGTGGTGGCGCAGTGAGCTCCTAAGGGAGCGGTATTCGTTGCTCGCGCATGCCGGATCGCCGTTCAGTATGATGGCGGCTTTGAGCGTGCCTACCTGTACTGCCAGTGCAACTTTGCGCGCGGCGTCGGTCGACGGTATCTCGCCATCTTTTGCTGAAAGAATGGTCGTGTAGCGAGGCAGCTGCTCAAGCGAGCTGACCCGGTGATGACGTCGATCGGCATCGAGTTCCTGCTGGAGGGAAGGGGTTGGTTTGAAGCTCTCCGCATTCATGACCACGCGCAATGTTTCTCTTGCTGGCTGGGTATGCAGACTTTGAGCGGCATCACGATTCATTTGCGGCCGTGACTCTGCCCCGGCTTTTCTGGCCGCTTCAGGAGGCTCTGCTGCGCGCTTCTTGACGGAAGGCTTATCCGCCGTGCGTGGCGGAACGGCAGGTTTGGAACGTAGTAGATTGGAAAGCAGACCCATCAACTTGGGAAATCAGAAGTTCCTGCCAGGCAGCGGGCTGCCAGGCGCTGGGGATTGAGGAACCGGCGGCAACGGCGGGAACGCCGCAATGGCTGCATCACCGCCACCGGTCAGGTGCAGCCGATATACCTTCCCGTTCTTGTCGTTTCCCCGGTTGTCGGTTTTGACGAGGACAACCTCATCAACCTCGACCTGCTTGGCCCGAAATCCCATCCGGACATCGCGCGCTGTGAATTCGACCTCGGCGCCATCGATCGTGACGATTGCGTGCAGACGGCCGGATAGCCCATAGATCCCTTTCAGCAAAATGACGGGTTCGTGCTGTTGCTTGCTGGTGACATGCATGGCCGCCTGGGCGCTGGTGCCTGCTTTGTTCTTTTCATTGATCTTGCTCTGGATCTCCGCCTTTTCGAGCTGGGCCTGCAATTCCGAAATCTCGTTGATGGTTGCGCCCCAGGCGGAGGTGGCCGTGAAAACAGCCGCAGCTACACTCAAGACAAGTCGCTTCATGGATCTACCTCGTGAACAAAATGATTGTGCCGTCAGTGGTCAGGTGACCACCATCGCCTGCATTGAGCGTGTAGCTGATTTCCCTGACCATGGCCCATTTCGGGAGATCCGTAAAATACGTATCCCCCCAAGCGGGGCCGGTAATACGGATTTCCGCCTTGCGCACCCCATTAGGGATGGTGATCCCGCCGACCGGCAACACCGACGCCGTGCTGATGCCGAAGTTCATCACCCCGCCGGTGCGCTGCAGCGGCGAAAGCAACCGGATCCACGCATCCTGCTCGCTCGGCAGGTTCAATGGATCCGGGAATGCATCTTCTTTGGAGGAGAAATGCCCAGGGATGTGCTTGACTGCGGTCTGGTCGGTAGCGAGTTGCAATCCGTCCTTGCCAATCGCGGAGATCAGATCGCTGAAGGTGGCGACTTTTGTTGAACGCGTCCACGTGGCGTCACAACCGGACGACGAGCATCTCAGCTTGGACACCCTCCATCC
>CAYSWG010000194.1:0-5203 GCA_964434465.1 uncultured Geobacteraceae bacterium | reverse complement strand
TTGGGGTCGTTGGCGGCTTCCTGGAGGAATCGCTCCACTGATGTGGAAAAGGATTCATAGGGGTGCTGCAGGAGAATGGCTCCGGCGTCACGGATGATGTGGAAGATGTTGCGACTGCTTTGCAGGAGCGGATGATCCAGGGGGTAGTGGGGCGGGTCGTGCAGGTCGGAATGGTCAAGTGCGGCCAATTCGAACAGATCGCGCATTGCCAGCATTCCGTCAACTTCGAAAACGTCGGCCGTTTCGTCCAGGGCAAGTTCGGCGGCGACCATGCCCCGGCGGGTCGGGTCCATGCCGCTACGGACCTCCATGCGGACGATGGGGGCGAATTTCCGGTCCTGCAGTTCCGATTCGATCATGGCCAGCAAGTCATCGGCCTGTTCTTCGTTTTTTTCCGTGTTGGCGTTGCGGGTTACCCGGAAGAATTCGCAGCAGACCACCTGCATGCCGGGGAAGAGCAGGTCCAGGTTATGCTGGATGATGTCCTCCAGAAGCACGAACCGGTCGGCAGTGCCTATGGGGATCAGTCGGGGAATGCCGGCACCGACCGGAACCTTGACCCGGGCCAGGGACGTTACCTTGTCCTTGGGATAGCGGAGGGTCACCAGCAGGTTGAGGGACAGGTTGGATATAAAGGGGAACGGGTGAGCCGGATCCATTGACTGGGGGGTTATCAGCGGGAAAATGTTGCGCAGGTAATGGTGGCGCAGCTGTTTTTTTTCGGCGGCAGTCAGGTCGGTGTAGCGGGGCAGGGTGATGCCCTGTCCGGCCAGACGGGCGAGGAGTCGGGGCAGCAATTCCTGCTTGGCCGATTCCAGGGTGCGGACCTGGACGTAGCACTCGTCGATCTGCTGCTTTGGCGTGCGACCGTCGACGGTAAGGCTTCTGATGCCGGCACCATGCTGCTGTTTCAGCCCGCCAATCCGCTTCATGAAGAACTCGTCCAGGTTGGCGCTGACGATAGCCACGAACTTGATGCGCTCCAGAAGAGGCGTCCGGTCGTCTTCCGCCTCGTGGAGCACTCGTTTGTTGAATTCCAGCCAGGTAAGCTCCCTGTTCAGGTAGAAATCTGCTTTGGCGATATCTTCGATGGGGGGGGCGGGCAGAATGTCGGATACTGCATCTTTCCCCCTGTTTTTCTTTGCTGTCCCGAGGGGGCGGCCGGCCTTGACCGTACTGTCCGGTGCAGTTTCCGCTGGTACTGTGGTCTGTTCCGTTGTTCCTGCTTCCGTCATCGCTTCAGCTTCAGTCATGCGGTACTCCGGGAGACAGTGAATTTTCCGCCGTTGCCTCGGTCCTCCCATGGATTGCAGGGCATGTCGGCAGAGTGGCTCAACAGTATCATCATACTGTTACAAAAGTGTTACAGTGTGTACGTTGCCGATGAATAATACCAGAATCGTGCCGTTCAGGAAGGCAACTGGCACACAAATCACAAAGTTTCGGTAATCCTTACCGGGTGAGCAGGAACACTTTTTTCCCTTTATGCCGACAACGGGCTTTGCTAGAGTGATGCCGCGCAACGCCACAGGCGGTAAGATCTTTCTTGATGCGGAGGTGTCATGTCCCACCATCACCATGCCAAAGAGAAACGGGGCCATTGGTCCAGCCGCATGGGTTTCATCCTGGCTTCGGCCGGTTCAGCAGTCGGTCTTGGCAATATCTGGAAGTTCCCCTACATAACCGGCATGCATGGGGGTGGCGCCTTCGTGCTGTTCTTTATCTTCTGCATAATCACCGTGGGGATTCCGATCATGATTGCCGAGATGGTGCTTGGTCGCCATACCCACAAGGATCCGGTGGGGGCTTTTCGTTCGTTGCGTGGCGGGGTCTGGACCGTGGTCGGCTGGTTGGGAGTAGCCGCCGGTTTTGTCATACTTTCCTACTACTGCGTCGTTGCGGGCTGGACGGTAAACTATCTCTGGTTGTCCTTTTCCGGGGCTTTCAGTGGGGGCAACACGGCGCAGGTGCCGGAGCTTTTTTCCGGTCTGCTGGCTGATGACCTCAGGCAGGTGTTCTGGCAAGGGGTATTCATGGGTTTGACGGTATTCATTGTGCTTGGCGGCGTGAGCAAAGGGTTGGAGCGTGCCAACAGGATCCTGATGCCGATCCTCTTTCTTATCCTGGCGGGTCTGGCCGGTTACGGCATTCTGTCGCCGGGTGGCGCCGAAGCGTTCCAATTCCTGTTCTCCGCCGATTGGTCCAAGCTGGATCCGCCGGCCATGCTGGAGGCCATGGGGCATGCGTTCTTCAGTCTCAGCCTCGGCATGGGCGCCATGCTGACCTATGGCAGCTATGCCGGTGAAAAAATGAATATTCCCCATGTGGCCATCACCGTTTCCATCATGGATACCTGTGTCGCCCTGTTGGCCAGTTTGGCAATCTTCCCCATTGTTTTTGCTTACGGCATGCAACCGGCTGCAGGTCCTGGCCTGGTGTTCAAGACACTGCCGATTATCTTCAGCAAAATGCCGGGTGGTTCGATTATTGCCGTGTTATTTTTCCTGCTGCTGGTTTTTGCTGCTCTTACTTCAGCCATTTCCCTGCTGGAGGTGGTTGTCGCCTATTACTGTGATGAAAAGAACTGGGGGCGCCGCAAGGCAACTCTGCTCATGGGCGGCATCATTTTTCTGCTGGGGGTGCCTTCTGCCCTGTCAAACAACCTGCTCAAGGATGTGCACTTCATCGGGAACAGGAACTTTCTGGATTCCGTTGACCTGCTCTGCACCAACTATCTGCTGCCGCTGGGCGGCCTGCTCATTGCTGTATTTACCGGCTGGGTGCTGACCACCCGACTGGCACAACGGGAGATAGAAAAGGGCGAGGTACGCTTCCATTTCTACCCCCTCTGGCATTTCCTGATCAGGTATGTATCCCCCGTTCTCATGGCGGCGGTGTTTCTCAATAAGATCGGCTTGTACTGAGGTAAGGGTATGCTTGTCGAGCGGCAGGTACTCAGTGCCGGATGATCAGCCAGGCGCCGAGAATGAGCAGCATTGCTCCCAGGACACGTTTCATGTCGATCGGCATGCCGCCGTAGCCGAACAGTCCCCAGTGGTCAAGGGCCATGGCGGTCAGCAATTGCGCGGTTATGGCAACGGCCATGGTCGCAGCGGTGCCGATTTTCGGCACCGAGACAATGGTTGCCGTAACAAAAAATGCGCCGAGGATTCCGCCGGTCCATTCCCACCAGCTTGTTTCTCCGAATCTTTTCAGGTCCAGCCTGCCGGATACCAGCAGCATGGCGAGCAGGACCAGCATCCCGATACTGAAGGAAATACAGGCGCTCGCCAGGACGCCGACCTTTTCGGCAAGACGGGCGTTGATGGATGGCTGCAGGGCAACCGCCGCGCCGGCGCACAGCATGATGATAAGCGGCATAAGGTGCTGTATGGGCACGCCCTCCCCCCCTTCTCTGCAGAGTGTCTCTGGTGCTGGCCTGCTGCAGCCGGTCCTCTGGCTCAGTGCAGCAGGGTGCCCAGCTTGTTTTTCAGATAGGCGCCGGGTCGGTATTGTTCGGGAACCGTAATAGCGCCGTTTTGTGCCAGAGGCACCGTGACCGGTCCCAAGGGGGTATCCACAGCCAATTCGGCCTTTAGCTGGTAAGGGATGTCCGTCAGACCCGGCCGCTTGCGGAGAAGCTTCACCAGGTCGGCATAGGCGATGCGTACAGGAATGCGCAGTTCCCGGGTGCTTTTGGCGGGGAACGGCTGAATCGTGCCCGACATGCCATCGGCCAGGGGAACCTGTTGCAGGTGCAGTTGGTAGGTGTATCGCAGCAGGGACAGATCGAAGGAGTTGGGGTTGTTGACTGCCAGCAGGACATCAATGCTGGCCGCATTACTGGTCAGTCCGGTGAACTGAATGTCTTGCAGCTTTACCGTGGGTTTCTCGTAGAGTGCCGAGCATGCGGTCATGAAAAGCAGGCTCAGCAGGAGCAAGGATTTCTTCATGGCGTATTCCTTTAAGAAGGTGGCGAGCGGAGTCTATTATGCAGGGGCACGGCAGGTGCTGCAACAAAAAAGGCAGGCCCCCTGCACGGGCCTGCCTGGAAACGTGGTTTTCTCACTAGTGCCATGGTTACGGGCTATGACGGATGCCAGTGGACCTGATAACTGGTGCCGGCGTGGAGGGCCGGATATTTGATCACTTCCTTCAGAATCTCTTTTCTGAATTGCATCCGCTTCACTTCGTAGGCATTTGCCTGTGGGCCGACACCGCAATAGAGCTTTTTTGCACGATGCAGATTGCCCCGGGCGATTTTCATTTTGTGTCGCAGTTCGAGGACCGCCGCTTCAGCGCACCGTTCGTCGTTTTTCATGTCTTCCGGAGTATAGCCGTGACTGATTGCCCGGCTGGGCATTATCTGCCAGACACCCAGGGCGCCCCGTGACGATACCGCCTTGGCTGACAATCCGTGGGAGCCTGTTTCCGCCAGGGCGATCTCCGCCAGATCAATGGGCATGAGGGGTGTCCCCAGGGTCTTGAGATAACAGAGCATGCCGAGATGGCGGGCACGCTGTGGTGTTGTCCATTTGGCGAATGCCGCGACAATGGCCGGCACTTGCCGGCGTCGTTCCTCAAGGTGCATCTTCGGTTGGACTACCCGGCGGATTTCCCGGTCAAGGGTGGTTTCCGTCGGTATGGTTTTCGATTCAAGGCGAATCTGGGGTGTGTCACAAGAGGCGACACACAGCATCAACACGGTGAATAGTACAATTACTTTCTTCATAGGATTGAGGGTTTCAGTGGTATCGGGTTTTTGCCGGAGCAACAGTGCTGTCAGTTGAGAACCACCAGGTTCCTACTTCCGGCATGGACCTCCTTTCTTTGTGGTACCGTCTTGATGACGGCGTTCTTGAGTATGACGGCAAATGCGGTAATTGGTCAGTCGAAGGCTGTACAAAAGCGTACCGACTCCACGGCTGGACTGGTTCAGGATCGAAGTGTGCGAAGGGGGTGGCGGAGACTCTGCCGGTGCGGGTGCCCTGGACCTTGCGGTTTTCGAGGAAAACCGTGTATGGTGCCGGTGCCGTGGAGGATGTGTACGATGTTATTTCGACTGAACCATATAAACCATGTACCCGGCTCTTGTCAACATGCGCAGGGGAAAAAATCAGGTTTCTCCCTGAAAATCCATGAATTACGAAGGTTTAGTTGTTGATAGCCAGAGTCAGCCAGATGGCTGAAAGCGTAAAGATGA
>CAYSWG010000193.1:0-5226 GCA_964434465.1 uncultured Geobacteraceae bacterium | reverse complement strand
AATGAGGTAAAATCAGTGGAGCGTAAATTTCAAGCACCCCTTCATTCGGAAACACGAGAAAATCTGCCCTAGCAAAGGCATCGCGCTCTGCAATTCGTGCCCAGGCAACCATCTCTTCGGTCACGTAGGAAAGGCCGTATAACTCATTATGGGGCAGTTCAGGGCAGTGCGACTGCAGCATAACGACCTGATTCTTAGGTATCAAATGCTCACAGCACTTCAAGGAAAATACATCATGGAAAAATACAACCGGATATGTAGCGACCCTATACATGCGATAAATCTTTTCACACCTAATATGCCAGTCATGGTAGAAGAGATGCACCTTTGGAGGGAAGAAACGTTTACGTAGTTGATCGCGAAATAGCAACCCTTCAGGTAAAACTGGATTCAGATCATAAATGTCAGAGTTATGCTTCAGAAGGTTTTGGGCAATAACACCGCTGGGTCCACCATCATTCGAATTGCACTTGTAGAAATTAAAGATGAAAACCTTTTTGGGAACTGAAACCTTTCGTTCAATATCTTTCATATCCCCAAAACCCATCTACCGGGGAGCCTCATATAACCGCGCGAACTGCTTCCCCTTATCTCAAGGATTGAATCGCTTCTCACAACGTTAAAGTTGCAGAGAGTATCATTCTTGTCATAGACATTGTGGTCGTCCCAGATGGCACCCTCAATTCGATAGGACCCTGAGTGCAGAAACTCAACAGGAAGTTCCAGCCTATATTCGAAACTGCCATGTCCCAACTCGGTAAAGGTATCGAGGATGCAGGATGACAACAGCGGTGAATCGAACGAGTTATAAATCGTGATGCCACAATTAAGGTTCTTGCTCGATTCGACAAACAACCTTAGGCTCAAGTGATAACGTGTATTGCTTGTCAGCACATGCTTTTCTTCTCCATCTGGACTTATGATACAGATATGTTGAAAACGATTTCCCGTCTTTTTATCCATGATTTGAGGGTTTAAGTACATATCGTCGATATATTGCGCTACCACTGAATCAACACAATCTGTTGAGGTAACAACCCCTTTTCTAAACAGCACTCCTGTGGTACACAAGGTGAGAATCGCAGCCATATTATGACTCACAAACAGCACCGTCCGCCCCTCTCTCGCCGACACATCCTCCATCTTACCCAAGCACTTCTTCTGAAACTGCGCATCCCCAACCGCCAGCACCTCATCAACCAGCAGAATCTCCGGCTCAAGATGGGCTGCAACCGCAAATGCCAGCCGCACATACATCCCCGAAGAGTATCGCTTCACCGGTGTATCAAGGAATTTTTCTATCTCCGCGAAATCGACGATCTCATCGAACTTCTTCTTGATCTCCGCCCGCGTCATGCCAAGAATCGCGCCGTTAAGGTAGATATTTTCCCGTCCGGTTAGTTCCGGATGAAATCCCGTCCCCACCTCCAGCAGACTGGCCACCCTCCCCTTTATGCGTACACGCCCTGTAGTCGGTTCGATAATGCGGCTGAGAATCTTCAGCAGGGTCGACTTGCCGGCACCATTACGGCCGATAATCCCGACCCTATCTCCCTGCTTGATCTCGAAGGATACGTCTTTGAGAGCCCAGAATTCTTCATCAGAAGATCGAGGAGCGAGTTTTGAGGACTGAAAAGGATGAAGCAGACGTCGGCCGATAGCGTTTGTCTTTTCAGCGATAACATCACGCAAGGCGACGTACGGCTGCCGTTGAGTTTGATGACTCAGGAGGTATCTCTTACCCAGGTTTTCGACTGTAATTACGGTGGACATAAATTTTTTCCGCAAATATTAAAAGCTTCAACGTTATGACGCAAAGAAAATCATAAATCTGAAACCTATTTTGCCACTGACACACACCGACAAAATCAGACGTTAATGGAAAAGCTGAGGAATTCGCTGTAAATCTTTGTCTCAGGGCAGTACGCAAAAAAACAAAAAGGATATAACAATCAAAATTCAAAAAAACACATACTCAAAACGTTAAAGATTTTGTCAGCCTCTGTTCGTGTGGGTCTGTGTCTGAATCGGGTTTCCGGTTTTTGCCTTTAAAGATTTTACCTTTACGCCTTTGCGTTATGACAGTGAAAATTGAGATTGTGACGGTACTCTAAATTCAAAAATCGGCTTCCATTTTTCCCAGTGTACTATGCAGCCTCGGCAGATCATTACGGACTACATTCCACACAATCTCAAGATCGGCACCAAAGTACTCATGTATAATCTGTCAAATAAAGAACATCCGTACGATTAGACATACACGATCTCGTTTTTTATATTTTCCTTGACCGACTTCTTCAGTGTGCTCTCAATGCCAAGATCAACAGTTGTTCCGAACCGACTTTCAAGATCTCTTTTAAACGACAGGAAGTTATGCAGATTTTTTTTAGACGGCTCCATTTCTATTGCAATATCGATATCGCTGCTCTCGGTCTGCTCTCCCCTGACAATGCTACCGAAAAGTCCAATTTTGCAGATCCCGTATTTTTCCCGATATTCAATTTTATGACTTTTTAAAAAATCAGTTATTTGCTCCCGTGATACGACTCCCATATCAGTCCTCCGATTAACTCGCGCGGCGGTGAAGCCCGCAGTGACCAATCAAGGCCTCCCCTTCGCGCCCTGGCGTCTTTGCGTTAATCCATTTTTGTCCGCAAATGTCCGTGGCAAATGCGTGTTCACTATATCACATCAGCAAAGTTCCTTTCCATGTTCCTGAAATAGCGAAGACCAAAGAAAAAGATAACCAATGCGACCAGCGAGGAAACAAGCATACCATTCCAGTATATCTGCGCCTTGCCACCCAGAAGCCCCCAACGAAAGCCATCGATGACCCCCACCATGGGATTCAGGGAATAAAGCAGCCGCCATTTCTCCGGCACAATGCCGCTGCTGAATCCTACAGGTGAAATGTAGAGACCAAACTGGACGATGAACGGCACCACATACCGGAAGTCCCGGTATTTGGCGTTGAGGGCCGAGAGCCAAAGACTGCAGCCAAAAGAGGCAAGAAAGGCCAGCAGAAAGAAAAGCGGCAACGCCAGGATACGCCAGTCAGGGGCAAATCCGTACCAGAGCATAAGCAGAGTCAGAATGCCGAGAGAGATGCAGAAATCCACCATACTGACAATGACCGAACTTGTGGGAACGATCAGCCGGGGAAAGTAAACCTTGGTCAACAGGTTAGAGTTGTCGATAAGCGAATTGCTCGCCTCAGACAGTGAATTGGCAAAGAACTGCCAGGGCAATAGCGCGGCAAAAACGAGGATCGGGTACGGGACCCCATCGGATGGTAATTTTGCCAGCTTGCTGAATACCAGCGTGAATGCAATCATGGTCAGGAATGGGCGCAATACGCTCCAGGCAATTCCAATGGTGGTCTGTTTGTAACGCACCAGGATGTCACGCCAGGCGAGGAAATAGAACAACTCCCGGTAGCGCCACAGGTCCCGCCAATAATGCTTGATACCCATACCAGGCTCGATGATTGTTTCAGATTGTTCCATTTATAGCCTTTAACACCACGAAACGAAGGAAACTATAGTTAGGACACTACGTCTTGCGTCTTTGTAATGAAGAAGCTGTCACCCGTATCGTACGTCCTTCTTGCCGCACAACCCCGAAATCACCCCGAACAGAAACCCCAACCCGAACCGGCCCATCTCCCGGAATCTGCCCCAGGGTAGCAGGTACAGCGGCGCATGGCGAGAGCAGTTGAGGAGCACTAATAGCCAGATCAGCACGGGATAGCGCCTGCGCACCCGAAAGAACGACTGGCCCACCGCCATGGGTTTACGGAAGTTTCCGACAAGCAACGGTGGATGGTAATAGGAAAGTTCGGGAACATTAAGCGAATTCTTCCCTGCCATCGTAAAGCGAATCACATATTCAACATCTTCCTGGCCGATGAAATCATTGACAAAACCGCCCAACTCGGCAAGGACCGACCGTCGGTAGGCCGTACAACGGCTGGTCATGAAAAACTGTTCGTGGAAATCGTACTTTCCCGTAATCAATGCAAAACTTGCAGCACCACGGGGAACAATGGCATCGATTCCAGGACTATCCATAAAAGCTTCTTCCAGTCGCGCAAGAAAATCATGCTGCAGAATTACCGTATCATCATCGAGAAAGAGAACGTACCCGCCACGACTCCGTGCCAAGCCAAAATTACGTGAATAGCCCATGCGGCCGAAATGCGCATCGAGGGGAGTATATACAACAGGAAGCCTGTCTGAAAACTCCTCCGCCATACGCTGTCCGGCAGCAGTCCCGCCTTTGTCTTCAACAAGAATAACTTCAAAACGCTCACGGGGGTAGTTTTGTGCTGCGAGGGAATACAGTATCCCTGCCAGCAGATCGAGCCTGCCGTAGAAGTTGATGACGCAGGAAATGCGGATTCCAGCCGAAGCGGGAGGCACTGAACAGTCGCCTCGCAGATCGAACGGGAATAGGCGGTAGAGGTGTGTAAGAATTTTTGTTCGCAAAAGCAAAAACCTTTTTCCAGCCACGGACACACACAGACAAAATCAGACAAATTCAAAAGGGTGAAGGCCTTGTCCGCCTTTGTTCGTGTGGGTCTGTGGCTAATTGGTTCCGTAGATACCCCAACCAACCATCAACACCCATAACACACCCACCACAAACAAGGGCACGTCCTTGAGCAACGACTCGGTCGGGTCCCCTCCCAGTCCGGTCTTCACCCGCATGATATAGCGAAGCAGTCCGAAGCAACAGAGCGGAACCGTATAGACCAGCATGTTATGGGCAATGACATAGAGCGTATAGGTGACAAGTACCGCCCCACCGGTCATGTACATGGTGCCATCGAGGAAACCCGGGGGATATGACTCAAGCGACTTGCGATGGTGAGCAGCCTTATCACCCAACGTATGTTTTTCATGGAGACGTTTACCCGTGCTCAGGAATACGGCCAGAAGAAACACCGAGAGGAAAAGCCAGTCGGAAATAATAACGCTGTAAGCCTCGCCCCCCGCCTGCAGACGGAACAGAAAGCCTGCCGAAACACAGAAAAGATCAACAATGGAAAGGTTTTTCAATAAAAACGTGTAGGAAACCGAAACAACAAGGTAGGCAACGAGAATGGCGAGAAAAAGCGGTGATATCCTGGCAGCCAGGAATATCGCCCCGGTCAGGAGCACACAGAACAGCAGTACGGCCGATTTAACGGAAACCTTTCCGGAAGGCAAGGGACGTTTTTTTTTG
>CAYSWG010000192.1:0-5232 GCA_964434465.1 uncultured Geobacteraceae bacterium | reverse complement strand
ATCCAGTCGTTTCCAGCTCGGGCGTTCTCCGATAGAAGCATCACGCAGTAGGATCTTGAGCGGTCCCTCCCCGCGCGCCCCACCTCCTGGTAGAAGGATTCAATGGACGGGGGCATTCCGTAGTGGACTGTGTAGCGAATGTTCTGCTTGTCAACTCCCATTCCGTAGCCTTTGGTCGCCACGAGCAGCGGGAACTTGTCGTGCTTGAAGTCGGACTCGGTGCGAAGCCTGTAACGGTTCCATCGCTTTTCGCCGCCAGGGTAATCCTCCGGGACGGTGCTCGAATGCATCCTCACATCGATGTGGTCCTTGCTCAGGTGATCCGCAAGCTGCTTCACGCCATATGCGCCGCCCACATGCAGACAGAAGACAACGCCCTGATAAGGAACACCCTCGCCCGGAGGCACGTTTCGCGCAAGGATTGTCTCTTCGTCGGTGTCAAAGAAGTCAGGGATCCCGGCGCTCAACAACTCCTCAAGCCTGACCTCCTTGTCAGAGGTATGGCAGGCGATCACTTCAAGCTTCAACTCGTCGCGTCCCATCTGGCTCGGACGGATGGGCTCGCTGGCTATCTCCAACTCCCGCTTGACATCTTTGAGTACCGAGTGTGACGCCGTACCCGTAACGGCAAGCATCGTGGGAGTCCATCGCGCTCGCCCGCACTCACGTCGTGTGATTGCGCCAAGACGAAGGTAGCTCGTGCGAAATTCGATGCCCCACTCGGAGACGCAGTGGGCCTCGTCGATGACGATGTAGTTGACTGGATTGCGCGCCGTGCCTGCGCGAAGGGCCTCTCTGAACCGCTTTATCTGAAATCTCTCTGGGGCCACATAACAAAAGAGCGCGACTCCGCTGGAGAATGCTTCATGCGCCATCTTGCGGTCGCTCCGCGCCGTCAGATCGCTCGTAATCGCCACAACCCGGTCAATCCCGTACTGCAGCAAGTTCTCTTGCTGGTCACGGATTAGCGATCGAATCGGTGCAACTACGACGGCGCATCCCGGTACCAACATGGCGGTCAGCTGGAATGCAATCGACTTGCCGCCGCCCGTCGGCAGAAGCGCGATGGTGTCTTGACCGCGCAAGCCGGCGCTCACGATCTCCCACTGGCCTTCGTAGTCTTCGGAGAACTTCTTGCCGAACACCCGCGTCATGAGCCGCTGCACCACATCCCGATCAACAGAATGCGGAAGTTGAGGCACGGCGTCCGGGCTCTCCCACGCGACATCCCATGGGACACAGATGTCGTCGACGTGGATGCTGGAGCATGAAACCTCCTCGTCGAAGAAGATCACCTGGGCAGCGTTTGCATCAGACTGCCGTAGCTTCCCGTAGGTGACGCCAGTCGCGAACGCATCCACCCCGTAAAGCGCTGCGACGTCCTGAACCAGTTCGACGAAGTCGCGCACCGCCAACTCCGCCGCCTTGGCAAGATGCGGCAGCCTGTCGCCGAGATCGCACCGGATCCGAGTTGGCCCACTGGAAGTCATGCTGTATACGCCGTCACGCAAGCCGCACCAAAGGGCTGCTTGTATCTGGCCCATGCGTCGCGTCGCGTCATTGAGGTCCGCGCCTAGTCCAGGCTCAAGCGCTCTCAGATGCGCAAGGTCTGCCCTCAGTCTCTCGAGGGCCGACCCTTTGCCCGCAAACACCTCTGTTGCCGGAATGCGATGTACTTCGTACCCTGCTGCGCGAAGAGCACCGTCTCGGGTTGCATCAGCCGCAGCTCTGCCGTGGTGATACCCTGCGCCATCGACCTCGATCACGATTGGCTTCGACAAGAACGGATGTGCGATGAGCATGTCGACACGCTGTTCCGAGTTCTCGTATTCCTCCGTGGCGACCAAGCTGGACATATGCACCTGAGGCGTCACCCAAACGGTCCACAATGGACCCAGCCATTCAGCAAGGTGATGCTTCGCCAAGTGCAGTTCCGCAGGACTCTCGGACTCCAGCCTACGCAAGCGAAGGCTCCATCCCGAACAAGCATGTGCGAGGTCGGCAGGCATCCCGCCGTCCGAGACCGACGGCCAACCGGGCGGCGCGGGAATCACCCTGCCGCGAAACAGAATCTTCTCTAGTACCGAGAGCGTTGCCGCCACAGCAGGCTGATGCTCCTGCACGGCAAGCGACTGGTGCTCAACTCGGAACTGCCCCAAATGGGGCCAATAGCCCGTCTCTGACTGAAGGAACTCGAAGAATCGCTCATCAGCGCGCACTGTGTGCGCCTGGAAGTGCTGTGAGCGATGATCCGGCCTGAGAGGCTCAACCTCGAAGCGACGCCCCCAACGCCATCCATGCCGATAGACAGGTGCGACGGGCTGGCCCCCGGAGTCAAGCTTCGGACGCGCTCGTGCCCATTCTTCCCGTAGCTCCTCGACCACTTCGACGCTATAGGTGAACTTGCACTCTGGGTAACCCGAACAGCCCCAGAACATCTCGCCGCTTGTCCGGTTGCGGCGCTGTCGCATCGGCTTCCCGCACTCTGGGCAAGTCAGTTTGAATGCATCAGCGCCTTGCATGCCCACCCCCCAACGCGGCCAACTACCGTCGCCCCACTTCTCGCATCCCCTCGGAATTCGATCTGCCGTCCATCAATCCCCAATCAGGCCAGACTCCGTACTCACGGCGATGAAGATGTCGACAGGCCTCTGCTAACAGCGAAGCAGTGACCCCCGACATGCAACAACCGTCGAAAGGTGGTCCAGTACTGAAGACCTGTGCTACCGCTGCGTCCCTAGGTGCCTGTCAAGCGTCGCCGAGAGATTCTTGAGTGCTGATTCGTAGGTCCTGGGATCGTCAGTACGAGACCTGCCTAGATGCGCAAAGGCCGATATTGCGCTGGTGTCACTCTGGTAGTCGCGTGATCTGTAGCGTCGAATATCGTCTTCGTAGGTCGATGGGTTGAGTAGCCATGCCTCATAGAGATCTCTGATCTTCTCCACCTGGTTGATCTCTTCTCCGCCAAGCGCAATCTCGTCGAATTCCTCTTGTATCTCCGCCAGTGTCTCCATCATGTGAATCATGTAGGTCTGATATCCACGAATGTAGCCTCTAAGTAGTCTGCCTTCTTGCTCGGAATAGGCGCTCACGATCTTCTCAACTACAGACTCTGTCCGTGAGTTCAGACAATGAGTAACCATCATTCCCAGGGTCAACTTGCCCTGTGTGTCGGTCGGGTCAACTAGGTACTCGGCGATGCGACAATGACCATCCAGTACCGCCATCTTCTCGGATTCCGATGACGCAAACAGAAAGAACACGTTTGGGATACAGGTGTGAAAGCTGGAAAGGCAATCACTGGCGCCATCAAAGATGTATTTCATTGACTCTGACGGATCAGGCAAGCCATTCAGTCGGTTCTTGCGACCAAATCCAAAAATCCCCATAACCGTCTCCCCCCGCAAGGCTCATGGTCATTGAAACACTCCGGTTCTCACGTCGCCTCATCACGCGGAAACCACGAGTGCCGTGGTGCCTTATTGATTGTAGCGGTCCAGCATCTGCAGTGGTGAGAGCCGCCCTTACATAGCCGTCCTGAAGCCGCGTTCGAGTGTTCAATCTCACAAGGAAGCGCAGACCGGAGCCGAACACCTTCTGGTGACTGCTCGCTGAGTTGGCGACCTGCCTGGATGCAGTGATGTATCACTGGCTCGACGGGCCAGAGGTCATGTACCCCTGACCTGCGACTCCATCATCCGGTGTCATCTGGAATCCATGGACGTCCCTTTGCCAGTCTGCCGATTGCCGTGTGCGCCTGTCTCTCTCCCTTACAGCCCGGCTGCAACCAGACGGCGCAGGAGCTCCGCGCCCACCATGATCCGGTTCTCAGTATCGACGAGGTGGCCATCGACTTCGACCTGCTGTATCGCGATGATGCCGTCCTCACCCATTCCCATCGCCCCACATACTTCTTCGAACCGCTCGGTGTCATACGCGTCTGGCGGCGCCAGTAGCTTCCATCCTGTCGGCACGCACCTGACGGCGGTCTGGCTTGCCGCCAGCCCCAGCAGACGTTCCTTGTCCTCGTAGCCGTAAAACAGCTGGTAGTCTACGGCGTCCCAGTCGCCGAATTCGTGGCAAAGCGCAAGCAGGTAGGGGTCGTGATGTAGGCTACCGAGGCTCTTCTTTCCTGCGACCAGCATGCACAACGAGTACCCCATGGCGAGCCTGTCGGCGTCCGTCATTCGTTCAGCGTAGTACGTATGCGATCCGTTCTCGCGCATGCTGGTGTACTTCACCATGTAGTAGCGCCAGTCAAATCGCTGCTTCTCTTCACACATCGCCAGGTAGTCGGCGGTGATGTCCCGCATTGCCTCGTCCAGTGCTGACTCCAACGAAGCCGCCGATACTCTTCCCAGTATGGCAGCAGAGACTAATGAACTTGCGCGGCTGCGGGTATCGAGCGAGGAAGTTGGCGGCAATATCTGCACCAGACTCTCGCTGACCGCAAGAAAAGATCAAGTTTCCGTCCGCGCCATGGCCGATGATTACAAAGTGTGTGAACGACGGTGCCAGCAACTCGTACAGCGCGTAGAGCTCCTGTGTTGTGCGAAGCGGGATGTAGTTGACCTGATCATCTGGAACAAGGAGTCGTAAGTACTGAAGCACTGATTTCGCAATCGGGTTCAGGAGCGTGTCCTCTGTCTCCATGTCTCCAATACGAAGAACGCATACGCCCACGTCCTTGTGGATGAGTGAGCTGGCTACCGTGACTTGGCCAATACCGTACGGGAGGTCAACGACGACGGATCGATCGAGCGTTTCCACAACTGAGCCGCGGACCAGTGCGAACGGGGTGTTTGGCTCCGCGTCGATTCTTGCGACTGGAACGTACACCTGCTCACCGACATTGGCGCTTGGCATCACATCCCCCCTCTCACACAACTGCGGTCCGCGCATTCTCGCATGTCATCCGTGCGCTTCAGTATACGTCGCGCCCATGCAGGCACCGCGTACGGATGGCTAAGTGCCGCCACCGATATGTGGTGCTGATTTGGGCAGCCGCGCAGGTGGCTCAGCTGGTTGGAGTGCTGGCCAATGGAAAGCCCCGCACGCGGCTCAGAAGTCGGGCATGCTACACGGTTTCTGTAGCATGCCGTGTAGCATGCAGCCGTTTGTCGAGCCGCTAATCAAAGAGGTCAGAGCGGTTTCCCGGCTCTGACCTCGTGCAACCTTATGGCGGGAGTGACGGGGCTCGAACCCGCGACCTCTGGCTTGACAGGCCAGCGC
>CAYSWG010000191.1:0-5238 GCA_964434465.1 uncultured Geobacteraceae bacterium | reverse complement strand
TCTTCGCCCTCGACAACGTGGTCGCCATCGGCGATCCGGTCTACCCGGTCTACAACGACACCAACGTCATGATCGGCCGCACCGGCGAAGCGGATGAACGGGGCTACTACCAGGGACTGGTCTACATGCCCTGCACGGAGGCAAACGGCTTCAACCCGGCTTTTCCGGAGCAGAACGTGGACATTATCTACCTCTGTTTCCCCAACAATCCCACCGGCGCCGTTGCCACGAAAGAACAGCTCAAGGGTTGGGTCGACTTTGCCCTGCGCAACAATGCCATCATCTTCTTTGACGCCGCCTACGAGGCATTCATCACCGACCCGACCATCCCCCATTCCATCTATGAGATCGAGGGGGCAAAGCAGTGCGCCATCGAATTCCGCTCCTTCTCGAAAACCGCCGGCTTCACCGGGGTGCGCTGCGCCCTGACCGTGGTGCCGGAAGAACTGATGGCCACCGCCGCCGCCGGGGAAACCGTTGCCCTCAACAAGCTCTGGAACCGCCGCCAGTCCACCAAATTCAACGGCGTTTCCTACCCGGTCCAGAAGGCCGCCGCCGCGGTCTACTCCGACGAAGGCTGGCCCCAGGTGAAGAAGATCATCGACTACTACATGGAAAACGCCCGCATCATCCGTGAAGGGCTCACCGCGGCCGGCCTGACCGTCTACGGCGGGGTCAATGCCCCGTACATCTGGCTGAAGACTCCCAACGCCATGAGCTCCTGGGATTTCTTCGACAAACTCCTCACGGAATGCCATGTGGTTGGTACCCCCGGCAGCGGCTTCGGCCCCTCGGGAGAAGGGTACTTCCGCCTGTCCGCCTTCGGCAACCGGGACAACGTCATCGAAGCGGTGGCACGAATCCGCGAAAACCTGAAATAGCCGGACCCCGGCTCACCACACAGCAAAGGCGACCCAAGGGTCGCCTTTGCTGCATATGAGGACACAATGCCATGAACCGTTCCCGTACACCTTCGGCGTCACGATACTCCTTACCGGCTGCACTCGCCCTGATCTGCCTCTTCGTTGCAGCCTGCGCCACGGTACCCCAGCCACCGCCGAGCCGTGGGCCGGGCTCAGCCGTGGAAACGCTCCAGTCGGAAGTTTCCCTCTCGGTCACCTCCGGCGAAAGAAAGATCGGTGGCCGCGGCTATCTGCTCTTCAAACAGCCTGACCGGTTCCACCTGACCGTCCTGTCACCCTTCGGCTTCACCCTGATGGATATCTACCTGGACAATGACCACCTCACCTGCCTGCTGCCGGCCAAACAGATCGCCTACCAGGGCAGGATCAGCGAACTCCCGGACCGGAACGTTTTCAAGGCATGGAGCATGATGCGCTGGGTCGTGGATACACCACCGGCCGGTTCCGGCGGCGGCAGCAGGAACCAGGTGAATCGGGACGGCAAGCGGGAGCAACTCCAGTACGACGAGCGGGGCCTGCTCACGGCCAAGGTGAACGAGGACGGTGATCGGGTCAGCTATCAGAACTACCGTGACCGCAACGGCGTTGCCTTCCCTTCTGCCATCGAGATGCACAATGCCCTGGGCGATCGGGTGCGCATCGTCTTCGACGAACCGGAGCTGAACCAGCCCCTGAACGACGATGTTCTGACACCGTCCTTGAACGGCATGACCATCCTGCCCCTGACGGCCTTTACCGGGATCTAGACGCCCATGCTCATCTGCGGATTCACAAAACTGCTCACAGTACTGCAGCAGGCCACCCGGCAGCACCTCTCCTGGCTGTTCCGGGTAACCACGACCCGGCCGGTGCTGGTCCTGGCACTGACGTTGCTCCTGCTGCTGCCCGCCGGCCTGTCCCTGCTGTCACTTCGCTTCGAGACCGACATTTTCCGGCTGTTCCCCAGTGAAAAAGGCCACCTGCGCCTCTTTCTCGATTCCCTCTCCTGGACCGGCGACGCCAAGCAGGCCTACTTCCTCCTGGAAGGCAGCCCGGAAATACTGGCCGCCGAAGCAGAGTCCTTCGCCGCCCGTCTCACGGCCTCCCGCATCGACGGGCAGGCGGCATTCAGCAAAATCGCCTACCGGGTGTATGATCCGGCCGAAGCGGAACCCTTTGCCCGCTTCATGGGCTATGCCGTCAGCCACCCCCACCTGTTCCTCGCGCCCCGTGATGGCGCCATGTTCCGGCAACGGTTCTCCCCCGATGCCGTGGAACGGGAACTGGACAGAACCCAGGCTCGGTTGGCCGGCCAGCTGGGCATGGGCATGGCCGACCTGATCGCCGCCGACCCCCTGACCCTGCGGGAACTGATTCTGCCCCGCCTGAAGGCTGCGAGCCAGGCGCTCAGCCTGGATCCCGATTCACCGTATTTCCTGTCCCGGGACGGCATGGTACTGATCATGATCGGCGAACCGGCCAGACCGGTCAACGACATGGCCTTCGCCCGCAAGCTGGTGGCCGCCATCAATGCCGCCCGGCAGGATGCCCGCGTGGACATTTCCTGCACCGGCGCCCACCTGTCGGCGGTCATTGACGAGGCGGTCATGAAGCGCAACATCATTGTCTGCGTCATCTCTTCCCTGCTGGTAGTGCTCGGGCTGTTCTACCTCACCTACCGCCGCCTGCTGCCGACCCTGCTCCTGCCGTTCATCCTGTTCTACGGCGTCACCATGGCCCTGGCGACGGCCGGGCTCTTTCTGCCGACGATTCACATTATTTCCTTTGCCTTCACCGCCCTGATCATCGGCCTGGGCACCGATTATTCCATTCACCTCTATGACCGGTTCCACGGCGAGCGAGCCGCGGGACGGGATACCCGGGAAGCGCTGCGGCTGGCCATGGTGGATACAGGACACGGCGTCTTTACCGCCGCCGTCACCACAGCCCTGCCCTTCCTGGCCCTGGCCATCTCTCCGGTGCGGGCCCTGGCCGAACTGGGCCTGCTGGTGGGTCTTGGCGTTCTCTTTTGCCTCTACGCCACCCTCGTTTTCCTGCCACCCCTGCTGCTCCTTGCCGATCGGCAGGCGACCACGGCCACCTACAAACCGCTCCCCTGCTTCGGCCTGGGCCGCCTCTGGCGGTTCTGCCGGGAACGGCGCCGTCTGCTGCGCCCCCTGTCCCTGGCCCTGGTCACCCTGTGCCTGGTGTCGTCTTTCTTCCTCACCTTCGATGGAGAGCTGAAGAACCTGCAGCCAAAGAGTTCCGAGGCATTCCAGACCCAGGAAAAAATGGAAAAGCATCTCACTCTGAGCAGAAAACAGCTGCTGGTCGCCGTGGAAGGGGACGATCTTGCAGAGGTCATGACGCGGGGCGGCCGGGTGAGTGCCCTGGCCGAGCAGTATCGACGCCAGGGGCGGATCAGTGCCTGGTCGGCACTGGATCAGGTGATAAACGGGGAAACCGTGCAGGAGAAGATACTGCGGGATCTGCAGGCGGGCGGCGCCATGGCCGGGGCAGCCGTTACCGTGGCTGACGCCCTGGAGCGGACCGGCTTTGCCGCGGAACCCTTTCAGCCCTACCTGGATGGCCTGGCGGGACTGCAGGTCGCGGTACCCGTACCACCCGGCGAAGCAGTGAAACGAATGACCGCTTCACCCCTGCACGGCATTGTCGACCGGCACCTGGTGCACGACCGGGACGGCTGGCATCTGCTGGTCTATCTGCACTACAATGGAAGCGAATTTCCCCAGGAGCAGTTTCTCCGGGACCTGGCCGCCCTGGATCCGGATGCCCGGACAACCAGCGTGGATCTGGTCAGCAGTCAGCTGACCCGGTTGGTGCGGGACAGCTTCTTCTGGAGTTTTCTCCTGGGAGGGGCCGTGGTCCTCTGCCTGCTGCTCGCCCACTTCAAATCCCTGTTCGGCAGCTTCGCCACCCTGTTCCCGGTAGTGGCCGGCGTCATCGCCATGACCGGCATCATGGCCGCCAGCGGCATGGGGCTCAATTTCATGAACGCCATGGTCCTGGTCACCATCCTCGGCATGGGCAGCGACTACGGCCTCCATCTCGCCCACCGGGTGGGTCGGGCGCGGACGGGTGAAGAGGCCGCGGCGTTTGCCGGCGCCGGCCGGGCCGTGCTCCTTTCGGTCCTGACCACCATTGCCGGCTTCGGCTCCCTGGCCTTTACCGACTATGGCGCCATGTCGTCCATCGGCTGGGCTACCAACTACGGAGTCGGGGCCACGGCACTCTTCGCCCTGGTGTTCCTGCCGGCCTTTTTTCCTGGCAGCATTGACCGATCAGGCCTCAGCGCTTCAGAATGACCTTGTCCAGGGACCAGTTGCCGCCGCCGGTCACCACCAGCGCCAGGGCCATGCCCAGCAGGGCAACGTTGAACTCGATGCCATGGCCCCGTCCTGGGGCGCAGTAGGTATTGAGAAAGAAGCCGTGCACCCAGTGGACCTTGTAGATGGCCACGGCCATGGTCACGGCGATGCCGCTGGCGGAGAGGCGGGTCAGGAAGCCGAACATGACCCCCAGTCCGCCACCGAACTCGGCAATGATTGCCAGCAGGGTCAGCAGGGGCGGAATACCCAGATGCACCTCAAAGTTGCGCAGGGTGGCGGTCAGGCCGCCACCGCCGAACAAGCCCAGGAGCTTCTGGGAGCCATGGGCGAAAAAGATCGCCCCCAGGGGGATGCGCACCAGGAGCAGTGCAATGGAGTCAATGGTTGCCGCAGAAAAATTTTTTGCCATGCTGTTCCTCCGAAACGTAGTAACCTCAATCCGTGACAACTGGACGCCCGGTCACGGGGAATGCCGGGGTTCAAACACCGCCGGGGCCACTCTCAACCAGGTGTGCAAGGTGAACTTCCACCAGCTGCTCCATCATGCGGAAAAGGCAGAAACGGGGGCATGGAGCGCAGACTCCGGCGTGAAGACGTCACGGTTTCACCAGTGATTGCCCGGACGGTCACACACTCTGCCCCTCCTGAGCTGAAGGGGAACCGTACCATGCGGCCATGTCCGCCGTGATCTGCTCCACGGCAGCGCGCAGGGCGGGCGGTTCCAGCAGCACCGCGTCCGATCCGTAGGAAAGGACCCAGGCAATGATCTCCCGGGTTCCTCCGGCCGTAAAAGAAAGGATGATACTGCCGTCCCTGCGGTTGACAATCTCCTGGCTGCCGTGCCAGATCCGCTCCCGCACTCCCCCGGCCACGGCCGGGGAAAACCAGACCCGCACCGCCACGGCCGGTTCGTCCACAATGCCGAAGGCATGGCGCAGCTGCTCCGCCGGGTGGTAGTCGGCCGGCAGCTCGAGGTAGGGGAACCG
>CAYSWG010000190.1:0-5259 GCA_964434465.1 uncultured Geobacteraceae bacterium | reverse complement strand
GCGTCAAATCAAGAGGCCGCCCGCCCGGTTTCGGCTGTTTTGGACAGCAGTGACTGAGGGCAATTTCTCCTATCGCTACGCAAAATGGCGATAGAAGAAACTGCAATATCGAAAGTTTGGGCATGGTCAGCTGAGACCGCCAAACACGGGACTCCGTGCATTTCAGCAAAGGCGCATCGCAAGATGCGCTTACAACCCTGCGGGGGCGACACGCCCCGCAAGGGGACTGTTGCCTCCGTTTATTTTCAAGGAGGCAATATGGGCGTCATGAAGCAGATGGGTGCTTGTCTGAAAGGACGTAGCATCTGCCAATCCACCAAGGTCGCTCTTCCTGAAAAGGAAGTGCGCATCTGGCAACTTGATGACCAGCAAGTCGTGGTCATCGAAAGCGCGCCGAACGGACCGTTTCTCGATTTTCATATCGAGGACAAACCGTATGGGCGCGTCAAGGGCGTTTACAAGCGTCTCGCCACGCTGAGCAAAAAGGGAGGGAAAAATGCATCTCTCTAGCGCGGCTGCGGCTAAGGCCAATCAACTTCCGCTGAGCTTGTATGGCGGTGAGATGTATTCACTGTCGGAGTCCAGGAAAGCGGTGAGAAAGAAGTCGCAGGCACGGTACGATCACATCAACCTGACCCTGCCGCTCTTCAATCTAAACGGCGAAGTTGCAATTCTGTTCGATCATGAAGAGACTGAAACAAACTCCGAGATAAAGGCTGTCGCGCTGTCCTACATGGATGGCATGGCAACCGTCGTCGAGGAAACATCGGTCCTCTGGTCAGAGGATGAAGCAATACGGTTGCATAGCTGTCTTTTGGAGCAATCCATCAAGGCGCTTGCAGCAGGGGGGAATGCAGGTCAGAAGAAAGAAATACTCGACTGGCTGTTTGCCCCTGACATCCTCGGTATCGACGAAAACAACAATTTCGTATATGCCGAACAAAGGCCTTTCACCTATCAGCTTTGCTGCAAGCTGGAGGGCATGAACCCGGACGTCATCCTGGACTTTATTGGCGCACGCCTCCGGGTCTGCGCATAACCCTGGCGGGCGACACTTCCCGCGAGGGAACGGTGCCCGCCATTCTTTCTCAAGGAGAAGATATGGCAACACATGCCGAAGTGGCCGCATTTGCGGAGCAAAAGGGGCTCAATTCGCTGGAGCCCTCGATTTACACCCCCCTGATCAATCCGGATTACGTGTTCCGTCAGGACCTCGTGATCGAGATGATCGGGTTTTTCAAGATGAGCAGGGCCAAGGCAATGTGGCTCTCCGGGCTGCAGGGCTCAGGTAAAACCACCCTCGTCGAGCAGTTTCATGCGGCACAGGGCTGGCCCCTGATCACCTACGCGGCCAACGCGCAAACCACGGCAAAGGATCTGCTGGGTGGTTATCGTCCTGCGGCCGGCGAATGGCAATACCGCGACGGTCCAGTTACGGTTGCAGCGCGTCATGGATGCTCGATTCTCATTGATGAGTACAACCTGATCGAACCCGAGGAGACCTCCGGCATCAACAAGTTTCTCGATGGGCAGCACATGGACATTGAGGAAACGGGGGAGCGCATTACTCCGGTTGAGGGCTTCAAGTTGTTTGCGGCATGCAACCCTGCAGATACGTCCCGTGGCTTTTTCGGGCGGAAGGAGCAGGATGCTGCGAACACCAGCCGCTTCTGGATGGTCGACGTCCTGTATGCGGAGCCCGAGGTTGAATCTGCCTTGGTCGCCAAGATCCTGGCAGCAGCAATCGACCAGGCAGAGGCGAAGAGCATGGCAGATCAGATGGTGAACGTGGCCAACCGCGTGCGCCAGCAGTCGATGTGCAGCAGCAATGCTGAAGGGGCGCTGGAAATCACGTTCCCGACGCGATCGCTGCTACTCTGGGCCGAGGGCGTGTGCGTGTTCGGCGAAGCGCCGAATCCGGTGCATTTCGCACTGGAGCGTGCGCTGACCCGCCAGTCCAAGCCGGATACCGGGACGAAGGACGCGATCCATCAGATCGTAGCCGACATCTTCGGAATCAAGCCGTGATCGGAGGTCTGTCATGACAGTAATGCGAGTCTGGCAGGCATATCACCCCGATGGCAGCCTAAGAAAAACCTGGGCTGCCTGCATCGAGGGTGGTACGCTGATCACGCGCTGGGGGCCGGCAGACAGAAGGCTCGGGAAACCGGTCTCGGTCGACCTCAAGGGTGCAACTCCATCCGCGCGTCTCGCGCAGCTGGAGCGGGAGAAAGAACAGGGCGCAAGCCGGTATCGATTTCTCGGCAAGAAGGATGTCACCGACGACGGCGAGATTCTGGACTGCATCCCGGCGGAACCAAAGCAGGAGCAGCAAAAGCCAGGTGGATACTTCACCATGACTGCCAATCTGGTGCCAGCCCTCATCGAGGATCTGCGCAAAGCTGGCTACTTCATCTCCGGAGAAGGAGATTTGATCCAGGTTGGACGAGGGGCAAGCGGAGTTCAAATCGCTTTGCATCAGAAAGGCGGGCGGATTACCGCTGGAATCAAAGCCAAGGAAGCAACCGCTGAGAAACTCTTGGCCGTGATGTATCTAGCCAAGAGAGGAGGCGGGCGCGTGACTGATCCGGGAGGTGAATTCTGTGATCCAGCCTTCGATGTACTGGTTGATCGCTTCGGCGATGAGGCCAGAGGGCTGCGGGAAACCGCGGAACTTCTCGGGCTCGCCCCGAAAGTCTTTGCAAAGTCTCTCAAGAGTCGAAGCGGCCTTTTTAACTTCGGAGGCCAGCATGCTAGCTGAAAAGCCGGTAACTATCGGGCAGGCTTTCGGAGGAGGTGTTGTGGCGATCTTTTTGTTGATTGTCCCGATGCCCGTCGCCATGCTCATGGGGCTGTTCATCTTGATCCTTGCAGCCGACAAAATTGCGGAGGAGGTCATGAGGAATAAGGCCACTGGAAAGCCGAACCCCGAGAAGACCAACGCTCTCGCGAAGTTCGCCACAAAACTTACGGCGATCAGAGAGGACGCTGAGGAGAACCAGAGAGCGGAGTTCAAAAAGTTCCGCAAACACATTGATATCGGTAACGCCGCGATTGATGTGTGGTTCCATCCAGACGAAGGCTTGGCCAAGCGGGTTGTTCGAATCCGGGATAAAGCACTTGCCGAGAAATTCGGCGAGAAGCTGAATCTGGAGGAGATCGAGGTCGTCAACTTCGATGAGGTTGATGGCATCGTGGAACAAACGGTCCGCGAGGTGAAGGAAAAATTCTCGATTGGAGACACCGCGAAAGCGGTGACCACACCGCCCAGGGAACGTAAATCCACCAGGACGAAGGCTAAAGCTGCCACCAGCTATACCGGGGAAATCATCCGTTTTGGCATGGAGACGCGCGAAGGGAAAGAGGGTAAATATGACACGTTTGCTCTGCATCTCTTCGATGACCAGGCAGGCGCGCCGCACGAATTGTGCGGTACCGACTTGCAGCGTGCCATCAAGGAGGCCGGAGTACAGCCCGGTGATACCGTGAAAGTGGAAAGCCTGGGACGCACGCAAGTGCCTCTCGGGAACGGCAGAACCGGCTTCAAGAACTTGTGGTCGGTCAGCAAGGTTTAATTTTTCAACCAAGGGCGGGCTCGCAGCGCGACACCGCCCGACAAAACAAGGAGTAATACAATGGCATCAGTAAACAAAGTGATCCTGATTGGAAACCTCGGCAGTGATCCGGAGGTTCGTTACATGCCGAATGGCGATCAGGTGACCAACATCCGCCTCGCTACGACGGAAAGCTGGAAGGACAAGGTTAGCGGGGAGAAAAAGGAACTCACCGAGTGGCACCGCGTGGTGTTCTATCGCAAGCTTGCTGAAATCGCGGGTCAGTATCTGAAGAAGGGTTCGTCGGTCTATATCGAAGGACGCATCCGTACCCGCAAGTGGCAGGATAAGGACGGACAGGATCGTTACACCACCGAAATCGAGGCCGGCGAGCTGCAGATGCTGGGTAAGAAGGAAGGTGGTGGGTCGAATAACCAATCGCCATCTGAACCCGGAGCTCCGCGCCAGCAATCGCAAAGCGCTCCGCGTCAGCAATCGCAGGGTGCGCCCGGTACGGGCAACGGCGGCTACAACGCAGGTGGTGGCTTCAACGATACCGAAGATGACATCCCCTTCGCGGCGGTGCCGAAGAAGCTGACGCACTGCATCTGACCGCGAGGCCCAGATGAAGTACGGTGATGTCACATCAAGCTGGGTTGCTAAGCTTGGTTGGGATCGTGACTCGCAGGTGCTTTGTGTCGGGACTTCTTCCGGCAAAGTCTACAAGGTGAGCGGGATCGCACAGGACTACCTGGACGATCTCGCAAGCCGAGTGAAGCACGGCGGTTCGATCGGAGAGGTGGTAAGCAAAATCTTTCGGGACTATCCGACGCAGGAATGTTCCGAGGATGAAGCAATCCAGCTCTGTGGCGGCGGTGAAGTCAGTTCTCGTGCAACCAGCAAACCCAACAAGGGATTCAGGCAGTTCTCCGAACTCCTGCTTCCCCATGCGAGAACAGGTCTGTTCTCGTTTGCTTAACCCTTCCCCTCCCTCAAAAGGGGAGGGGGTTTACCGAAGCCGCCAGGGTTTCGGTAAACCAAAAAAAGGCGTATTATCAAACCGTATTTTGTGCGCAACGTGGTTGCGACAAAACCGCGCTTCGGCGCCGCGATCCTTGGATCAATGTAGGGTGCGTTAATCCCGGCATGTCACAAGCAGCATGTGACTCTCTGGCAGGACGGGCATCCCCCCGGTGCGGGTGGTGCTCCCGCCCGTAGCGGGGGGATGCCCCCCTGTCACTTCAAGGAGAGCCAACATGTCTGTCAATCAGCAAAAAATCAGCGTTTATTTCGATCGCATGACCGAGCGCTTTGGCGTCAATGGTGCGGGTAAATTGCATCATGCCTTGCTGCACGGCGAAATCACTTCCGAAGTGCGGAGCAAGATCCGCCAGGTGGTGACCACGCCGCAGGTCAAGCAAAACGTAAGGCACTGATCAATCCCCTCGGCTACCCAAGAGGCAGTCGAGGGGCTACCCCCAAGAAATCCGATATGCAGATTGATTCCAATGCGGAAGGCACGACGCCATCCAGATTGGAATTGCCGTGCGCCTTGTGCGCAGCAATCGGAGCTGGCGCCCCGATATATCTAGCCAGCATTTCACAACCCGTCAGGGAGTTGTTGCCCTGATGGGCACTCTCCTGTGATTGGGTAACCCGCGATTCATCCGGGCGCCCACCAAAGCGCAACCACACGGTTGTTTTT
>CAYSWG010000189.1:0-5307 GCA_964434465.1 uncultured Geobacteraceae bacterium | reverse complement strand
AAAAACCATACGTCATCCCTCTATAGAACCACCGACGGCACCGCTCAATATCCCATGGACTACGCCATGCGGTTTTATGTGGGACCCGACAATGTCGGGTACTGGATTCATTCCCGTGATTTGCCCGGCAGACCTGCATCCCACGGCTGCATCGGTCTTTTTGACGAGCCCATGCAGTTGCGCATGTTCAAGGTACCCGCCAATCCGAAATTACAAGATTCGAAAAAGCTTTACGACTGGGCGGTCGGAGACGTCGGGCCGGACGACGGCAGTCTCGAACTGATCGAAAACGGGCCCCTTGTTGAAGTGGTCGGTCGTAATCCCGTATATCTGGCATCACCGCCCATGCCTGGAGCAACTCCATCTTCCTGATGAAGAGATGACCGGTTTCTCCGGAATAAAAAACGGCGGGAAGAAAATCCCCGCCGTTTCCTGACGTTCACCGAATAAACTCCCGTCACACCCGCAAAGCACCGATCAATTCCTTGATATCGGCAATTCCGTTTTCCTCCAGATATCGGGACATATCTTCGGCGATGCGTTGTGGAGCATTCGGCGCTATGAAGTTGGCGGTACCCACCTGCACGGCCGTAGCCCCCACCAGCAAGAATTCCAGCGCATCTGTGGCAGTCATAATACCGCCAATGCCGATCAGGGGCATTTTAACCGCCTGATACACCTGCCATACCATTCGCAGGGCAATGGGCTTGATGGCCGGGCCGGACAAGCCACCGGTGACGTTGGTCAGGGCAGGTCGGCGATTGTTGAGGTCAACGGCCATGCCGGTAAGGGTATTGATCAGAGACAAGGCGTCAACACCCGCTTCGGCACAGACAGCCGCCATGGCGACAATATCGGTAACGTTCGGCGACAATTTGGCGATGATCGGCTTGCTCGTGGCTGCACGAACCGCCGTCAGGACGGCACGGGCTGCCGCCGGTTCGGTGCCGAAAACTATTCCCCCGTGCTTTACGTTGGGACAGGAGATGTTCACCTCGAGCCCGGCTACCTCCGGCACCCCATCAAGCCGACCGGCCAGTTCCCCGTATTCTTCAACGGTATTGCCGAAAAAGTTGACGATGACCGGCGTGGGAACCGTGCGCAGAAACGGCACTTTGTCCCGAATGAACGCATCGACGCCGACGTTCTGCAGGCCGATCGCATTGAGCATGCCGCCGGGAGTTTCAACGATGCGCGGCATGGCATTGCCGGCTCTGGGTTTAAGTGAAAGCCCCTTGGTAACAAGAGCGCCGATACTGGCAAGGTCGGTGTACTCGGCAAATTCCTCGCCGTAGCCAAAGGTTCCCGAAGCGGTCATAACTGGATTGCGCAGGGCAATTCCCGCCAGCTGTACAGACAAATCAGGTTGTTGCATTGGTTGCACCCTTCTTTTCGGATGATCGCTGCCGGCTCGGCTAATCCCAGAGCAGGTCGGCGGCGGCGAACACCGGCCCTTCCTTGCACACGCAGCGGTAATCGGGGTTGCCTTCCCTGTGGTCATGCCCTTTGGTGACACAGCCGAGACAGGCACCGACACCGCAGGCCATGGCGGCTTCCAGGGATACCTGGCAGTTGATGCCTGCCGCCTGGCTCAGTCGTGCAACCGTCCGGAGCATTGCCTCCGGGCCACAGGCAAACACCTCGCCACTGACGGTTCCCTGCGAAAAATAGCGGGCAAGCGCATCGGTTACGTACCCCTGGGACCCTAATGTCCCGTCATCGGTCGCCACATAGGTTTCAATGCCAAGTTGCTCGAATTCCGTCACGCACAGCACCTCTTCCTTGCGTCTGCCACCAATGAATACCTTGACCGGCGAAGTCTCTACCAAGCTTTTGGCAAGAAAATAGAGCGGCGCAAGACCGAAACCGCCGCCAACGAGGATTTTCTCCTCACGGACACTGCCAGGGTCGAAGCCGTTGCCCAGCGGCCCCAGCACATCCACGTAATCCCGGTCATGGAGTGAACAGAGTATCCCCGTCCCCTTGCCGACAACCTTGTAGAGGATTTCCAGGTACTGTTGCGGCAGCGCTTCGGGATATTCCGGCAGAAAAGTACCCACATCATAGATTCCGAAAGGGCGGCGCAACAGCGGGTCAACCCCGTCCCTGACCCGAACCATGACGAACTGGCCCGGCTTCGCCTCCTTCATGGCAGCAGGTGCCGTCAGTCTGACGCGAAAATATCCGGGTGCAACTTCTTGGTTACTGACAACCATTGATTTAAACTGCATTGTACTGTTCCCCATACTGTTTCATATCGTATTCCATAAGCAGTGCATCTTCACCGTCGGGATAATAGCCTGCCCTGATACCCGTCTCCCGGAAACCGCAACGGAGATAGAGCGCTATGGCCGAGCGGTTGCTTCGCCGGACCTCCAGGGCGACGAACGACGACTGACACCGATGAAATTCAGCCAGTGCCCTGCCCAGCAATAACCGGCCAATCCCCTTCCCCTGAAAATCCGGATGTACGGCAATGGTGAGAACCTGCCCTTCGTCAATGACAAGCATCGGGCAGATATACCCGGCAATGATGCCTGCCGTTGTCGTGGCAACAAGGGGAAATGCCAGGGAAGAACGGAGTTCGTGCCGGAAATGTTCTTGACACCAGGGCGCGGCGAAACACATGGTTTCAATGACCAGAACCTGCGGCAGATCCGCTTCGGTCATGGTTTTAACAAGATAATCACCCATATCGTCCCACCCCAAAACAGCGGCAATAATATGCAATTCGCCAACGGCTTGTAAACTGTTTTCTCCGGAACCAGGCAGTACCAGGGCCGAGCATCTTGCGCTTGCTATTTAGCACAATGTACACGATAATTAGCCGTCGTTACTTGAACATTACCCCCTGAGATGCGGCTACCCCTCTGCAGCATAGTTACCAAAGGAACTGATCATGAACAAGAAAATCCTACTGTATGGTTCACTGGGCGTTGCGGCAGTCTTTCTGCTGTTCTTCGCATCCATCCTGCTCGCCAAACTGCTCATGGGCGACGGCAGACCCTTTGGCAACACGGTTGGTGTCATTCAGGTGCAGGGCCCCATAGAGGATTCTGTGCCGTTCATAACCCAACTGAAGGAGTTGCGCGATGACAAGACGGTCAAGGCCATTGTTCTGCGCGTTGACTCACCGGGTGGTGTTGTCGGACCGTCCCAGGAAATGTATGAGGAACTGAAAAAAAGCGCTCGGCAAAAACCGCTGGTCGTTTCCATGGGGAGCGTTGCCGCATCGGGTGGTTACTACATCGCCGCACCGGCGCACGTGATTTATGCCAATCCGGGAACAATCACCGGCAGCATCGGCGTCATTCTCCAGTTAACCAATATTGAAGGATTGCTCAACAAGGTTGGCCTCAAATCGGCAGTTCTTAAAAGCGGCAAATTCAAGGACAGCGGTTCTCCCGTCCGGCCGCTCACCCCGGAAGACCGGGTCGTACTGCAAGCAGTGGTGGAAAGCATGCACGGTCAATTCATCAAGGCGGTTGCGGAAGGACGAAAACTCCCCCTGGCAACCGTCAGAGATCTTGCTGACGGACGCATTCTTTCCGGCGAACAGGCAAAGGCTCTGAAACTGGTGGATCGTCTCGGCACCATGGAAGATGCCATCACCGAGGCAGCCCGTTTGGGAGGTATAACCGGCAAACCGAATGTCAGATACCCCAAGGAGGACGAACCATCCCTGCTGGAACTCCTGATGACCAATACCGCCCGGATCCTGACACGTACCATCCGGAACACTCCGGCGGCTGAAGCGCGGTATCAACTGGCCGAGTAACTGACAGAAAGACACCTTGTGGACACGCTCCGTTACTTTGCCGGTTATCCGGACCACATCATTACCATGGTCAAACGTTTGATCACGGAAAAGAAGCTGGGTGCCTACCTTATCGAAAGATATCCGACTTCCCACACCGTACGCACGCAATCCACGCTCTACGATTTCACCCTGACCATCAAGAACAGGTACCTGCGCACCGCCCCACCGGTGAGCAAGGTTTGTTATGATGGCACGCTACACTTGGTCCATCAGGCCCTCGGGATTTACACCTCCATATCAAGAGTCCAAGGGACGAAACAAAAAGCAAAACATGAAATACGGATTGCGGCATTCTTCAAGCATGCCCCGGAAGCCATGCTGCGGATGATCGTCGTGCATGAGCTGGCCCATTTAAGGGAAAAGGATCATAACCGGGCTTTCTACCAGCTCTGCCGCCATATGGAACCAGCCTACCAGCAACTGGAATTTGACACCAGACTGCTCCTCACTTACCAGGAGACGGGCGGATCACTGCCTGACATTGTCCCGCCCGACTCCGGCGACCCGCTGCAATCTACCTGATACCAGTGACTATCTGCCCCGTTTGCCGCGATCGGGCGGTCCTTGTCGTTTAGCCTTGTAATGCTCCCGCACTATGCTGCTGCGAGGTTCGTAACGATAGCGCTCATTGTGCAGCATGCGCTGTTTTTCGACCTGGGGATAGCGATCAGCAGGAAACCTGCTCTGGTAGCGGGGCAAGGGCGCAGGCCGCAGTGCCGTCCGACGATTCCACTGGTTCCAGCCACTGCGCTTCTTTTCCCAGTCCCGCCCCCATTTCTCATGCCAACGTGGGGGGGAATCTGCGTGCCAACCACTGAAGTATGGTGGTGGCAGACGATAGTAACGGACCGGAATCCTGAGAATATAGTAAGGCAGCACTTCCGGGGCAACAGCATGCCAGGGACCATTGTACCAGGCGCTGGAGTACCAGATGTCATTCGTGAGTACCCAGTACATCCCATCATAGAAGAAATAGTTGGCATTAACCCGCGGCGCGTAATAGACCGGGTATCCCGGGACCCTTACCAGATCGGGATACAAGGGTACATTAATGCCGATACTCACATTGGGCAAGCCGATACCGATGCTCACCTGGGCTTCGGCTGCTGCACCCAGACACAGCACAAGACACACGCCTGTAAGAACACATCCTATTTTCCCCATGGCAACCTCCTTTTCCTGACCTGCACGGGTAATTTGCTGCACAGCGGCAGAGTACCCGCAACACTGTTCGATGCCGCCGCTGCACACCCGGACATCCTCTCCGACCATTTGTCCAATTATCCTTCCCTTGTGAGTATACCGGCTGAAACACCATGAACAACTGTCCATGTTTTCGGAAAGACCCGATCAGAAAAAAAGGGGACGACACAGTATTGTACGGTGTCGTCCCCTTTGCAATTCAAGACTAGTCAATATGAGAAAGTTCAAGCCAGCACAAACAGCAGGTCGCCCTTCTCCACACTCTCCCCTTCGGCAAACTTCAC
>CAYSWG010000188.1:0-5351 GCA_964434465.1 uncultured Geobacteraceae bacterium | reverse complement strand
CCTTGCCCGGTGTAGCCACTCCGTAGCGAGCCGAGCTGACCTTGGCGATGGGCGCATCCACCCGCCACAACCCTTCCACGGGTTCACCGGCCACCAGGGCCAGATAGCGCTTGACGACCCTGCCCCCTTGCAACTCTTCGGAAAGCCATGCCGCCGCTGCCCGCTGTTTCGGGAAGAGCATCACCCCCGAGGTACCCCGGTCAAGGCGATGCACGATGCGGACCGGCTCGCCCCGGGACGCCACGCCCAGGTAGACGCCAACGGCATATTCCACGGTGCCCTTCAACTGATAGGGCGTCCGCTGGGAATTGAAGCCGGCAGGCTTTGCCACGGCCAGCAGTTCATCGTCCTCATGGAGAATGGTATCGGGCCCGTAGACCAACTCCTGGAAGCGGCCCGGTTCCATGACGCCAAGGGTCAGCACGTCCCCCTCCCGCACGATGCGCGAAGCAACCCGGACCATGGCGTCATTGACGGCACAGCCCCCCAAGTCGATAATATGCCGTATGCGGGTCTTGGACAGGGGCGGAAACAAGTGGGTGGCACTGTCATCCAGGCGCATCCCCGCCTGTCCGACCGTAACCCGTGCCGTGCGTATCATATGACTCCTTTTCAAACGGGCAAGTGACACCATGGTAGCCTCTGGGCCGAAAAGGTGCAAGCACTGACTATGCCCTGCCGGTTAACGGGAAAGCCGTTGACATACCGTTGCTTTTTGGCTACCCTTATCAATCGGCCATCGGACGCCGCAGGTCCGGGACCCGTGAAATTCCCTCCGCCGGCCCGTGGCTTTGCCACCACTGCCTGACAGGCACCCGGCGCCGGGACAGGACTATTTCCGTGGAACGCATTACATTGATTTTTCCATCTGACGGGCAACCGGAACGGCTCGACGTATTCATCTGCCGCCAGAGACCGGCCTTGACCCGCTCAGCGGCCCAGCGACTGGTGGATACCGGCCAGGTGCTGGTCAACGGCACTCCGGCAAAACCTTCCCTGAAACTGAAGGGGGACGAGCAGATCGTCGTTACCATCCCGCCACCCCTGCCGGCCGTTCCCCGTGCCGAACAGATTCCCCTGGCCATCCTCCATGAAGACCGGGACCTGATCGTCATCAGCAAGCCGGCCGGCATGTCCGTTCACCCGGGGGCGGGCACCAGCAGCGGCACCCTGGTCAATGCCCTGCTAGGCCATTGCGACGACTTGTCCGGTATCGGTGGTGAAATCCGACCGGGCATTGTCCACCGTATCGACAAAGACACCACCGGCGTCCTGGTTGTGGCCAAGAACGACGCCACCCATAACCATCTGGCCCGGCAGTTCAAGGAACATACCATCAAGCGGGTCTATGTGGCCCTGGTGTACGGTTCTCCCCAGGCAGACAAGGGCCGCATCGAGTCGGCCATCGGCCGGCATCCCGTGGACCGCAAGCGCATGTCCGGCGCCGCCCGCCACGGCAGAAATGCCGTCACCCACTGGAAGATGATCGGCCGCTACGGCACCGCCTCTGCCCTGGAACTGCGCCTGGAGACGGGCCGTACCCACCAGATCAGGGTTCACCTCTCGGAAGCGGGATTCCCCCTGCTGGGCGATCCGGTCTACGGCGGGTCGGGTCGCCTGACCGGCCTGAAGGACATGAAGCTGCGAGCCCTGATTCGCGCCCTGAACCGCCAGGCGCTCCATGCCAGGACACTGGGTTTCATCCATCCGACAACTGGCCTGTATCGGGAATTCTCTACACCGCTGCCGGATGACATGCAACAGATCATCAAGTATCTTGACCAGCACCACCAACCAGCCGGTCACGGCAGCCCTGTCTGCTGCCTCACCGACCCGGAACGGTCTTTCATTCCCTAAGGAGTTTTCCGTGAAACTTACGAAATCCGGCAAGGTCCATTACCTGGAGCCGAGTCTCCTTGCCGCCCGGGACGTATCCGTCCAGGGATTCACCACCCGCCATGAAGGAGTTTCCCGATCGCCTTACAAATCACTGAACCTGGGACTTTCCACCCAGGATTCCAGCCATAACGTGGAAGGGAACCGGAGTATCGTCGCCCGCGCCTTCGGCAGCCGGGTGGAAAAACTGGTCACCGTAACCCAGGTGCACGGCAACGACCTGCTGGTCCTGGACCAGCCCAACACGGAGTTCAGCCACTTCACCAAGCTGGAGTGTGACGGCATCATCACCAACCAGCGGGACATCATGATCGGTGTCTGTGTCGCCGACTGCGTGCCGCTGCTGCTTCTGGACCCGGTACAGCGGGTCATTGCCGCCATTCATGCCGGTTGGAGAGGCACCGCCGAAGGCATTGCCCGCAAGGGGGTCAGCGCCATGGTCACCCTGTTCGACTGCAGACCCCGCAACATCCTGGCGGCAATCGGTCCGGCCATTCGCCCCTGCTGCTATGAAGTGGACGAACCGGTCATGGCCGCCATCCGTGCAGGAAAAACCGACTTCGACGGAGTTGCAACCACCGGCGGCCCCGGGAAATGGCAACTGGACCTGGTAGAGGCTAACCGCGGCCAACTGCTGCGAGCCGGCATTGAGGAAACGAATCTGGAAACAACGCCCTTCTGTGTCGCCTGTGAAAAGGACCTGTTCTTCTCCTATCGCCGCGACAGCGGTGAAACAGGCCGGCAGATGGGCTTCATCATGCTGAAAAAGTGATAATCCCCGTTACGGAGAGGAGCACACCATGGCTAAGATCCTCGTCACCGGCACTGCCGGTTTCATCGGCTTTCACCTGACCACACGACTTCTGGACCGGGGCGACCAGGTGGTCGGTCTGGACAACCTGAACGACTACTATGATGTCTCCCTCAAGGAGGCGCGCCTGGCCCAACTCACCGGCAGGGACGGGTTTCACTTCATCAAAGCCGACCTGGCCGACCGGCAGGCCATGGCCGACCTGTTCGCCACGGGCGGTTTCCACAAGGTGGTTCACCTGGCCGCCCAGGCCGGGGTACGCTATTCACTGATCAATCCCCATGCCTATATCGACAGCAATATCAGTGGTTTCATGAACATCCTCGAAGGCTGTCGACACAACGGCGTCCGGCATCTGGTCTACGCCTCCTCCAGTTCGGTCTACGGCGCCAACACGCGGATGCCCTTCTCCATCCACCACAACGTGGATCATCCCGTGTCCCTCTATGCCGCCACCAAGAAAGCCAATGAGCTCATGGCCCACACCTACGCCAGTCTCTACGGGCTGCCCTGCACCGGCCTGCGCTTCTTCACCGTCTATGGCCCCTGGGGCCGCCCGGACATGGCGCTGTTCCTCTTCACCAAGGCGATCCTGGACGGCAAACCCATCGACGTGTTCAACGAGGGGAAAATGCGCCGCGACTTCACTTATATCGACGACATCATCGAAGGGGTGGTGCGGGTCACTGACCAGGCAGCGGCCGTCAATCCGGCCTGGAGCGGCGACACGCCCGACCCGGGCACCAGTTACGCCCCCTATCGCATCTACAACATCGGCAACAACAACCCGGTGGAGCTGCTGCGCTTCATCCAGGTACTGGAAGAAAAGATCGGCAGAACGGCGGTTAAAAACTTCCTGCCGCTGCAACTGGGCGACGTGCCGGCCACCAGCGCCGACGTGGACGACCTGATGCACGACGTGGGCTTTGCGCCAAACACCTCCATCGAACAGGGTATTGATCGCTTCGTCGACTGGTACCGCGCCTATTACCGCTGCTGAGGCAGCAGCCGCAGTCCATGGCCGCGGCTTTCGTATCGGAATCATTCATGAAAAAAAAGAACCCTGCAGAACGGGAACAGCACCGAAAACCCCAGCTGAAGGTCGGCCAGATCATCGACCTGTCCATCACCGGCCTGGACGAAGAGGGCTTCGGCACCGCCGTCCACGAAGCAACACTGATCCGCATTGCCGGGGTCATGCCCGGTGAAGAAATCCGGGCCCGCATTACCTTCAGCGGCCAGCGGGACACCTTTGCCGAACCCCAGAAAGTCCTGCGCCGCTCCCAGGACCGCCTGGTGAGCTCACCCTGCGCCAAAGGAACCGCCTGCGACGGCTGCCCGTTGATCGTCATGCGCCTTTCGGCCCAGCTGGCCTGGAAAAAAAGCCTGGTTACCGGCGCCGTGCGCCGCTACCCCTCCCTGCGCGACACGGAGATTCTCGATGTGCTCCCCTCTGCCAAGTCTCTCGGCTACCGGACCACGGCCAAGCTGGTCATCAGCGGCCGCTTCCTGGACCCGACCATCGGCATCTATCGCCGCAACAGCCATGACGTCATCGACATCGGCGACTGCCCGCTGCACCACCCGCTCATCAACCGCATTGTGGCCGCCGTCAGGGAGGGCATCAAAAAGGGCAAAGTGCCGGTCTACAGCCCACGGACCCGCAACGGCATCCTCCGCTACCTGGTTGTCCGCGTTTCCGAGAGCGAAAACCGCGCCATGGTCGTCTTTGTCACCAACGTGCGCAGCTTCAACGAAGTGCACCACCTGGCCAAGCATCTGCAGAAGGCGGTGCCGGAGGTGGCCGTGGTCGCCCAGAACATCAACAGTTCCGCCGGCAACGTCATCCTCGGCGACCAGGACCACTTCGTCAGCAAGGTGCAGAACCTGACCGACAGTATCGGGCCGGTCAAATTCACCATCTCGCCCCGCTCCTTCTTCCAGGTGAACAATGACGGCGCCCGCACCATCTACGAGCAGGTCCGCACCTGGAGCGGCCTGACCGGCACGGAAACCGTCGTCGACCTCTACTGCGGCGTCGGCGGCATCTCCCTCTCCCTGGCCGACCTGGCCCGGGAGGTGATCGGCTTTGAAGTGGTGGACAGCGCGGTAAAGGATGCGGAACGCAATGCCCGGCTGAACGGCATCAGGAACTGCCGCTTCGAGGCCGGCGATGCGGGCCACCTGCTGAAGGAGCTGCGGGAAGAGGGACAGCAGGTCGACCTGGTCGTCCTCAATCCGCCCCGCAAGGGCTGTGACGCCCCAGTGCTGGCCGATGTGGCAGCCCTCAAACCGAAGCGGATCATCTATGTCTCCTGCTCACCGGCCACCCTGGCCCGGGACCTGGACCTCCTGGCCGCGGCCGGCTACCGAACCCGGCGGATCCAGCCCGTGGACATGTTCCCCCAGACGCACCATGTGGAAAATGTCGCCCTGCTGGAACAGAGCTGAACCCGGCAGCGACAGCGTACTCCAAACAAAAACCCCCGTCGGATCGTTTCCGTCGGGGGTTTTTCCGTACTACCAGAGGACGCTGACATGCCCAGAACAGGCACCGGCAAACGTGCCTCACGACCCACCCTGCCCTTGACCAGCACCCGGGGTAATTGCCGCGAAGGCTTTCTGCAGGGCCTTATCGAAGGAG
>CAYSWG010000187.1:0-5359 GCA_964434465.1 uncultured Geobacteraceae bacterium | reverse complement strand
AGAGCATCTTGTCGAAACGGGCCTTTTCCACGTTGAGGATCTTGCCCTTCAGGGGCAGAATTGCCTGGAACTTTCGATCCCTGCCCTGTTTGGCGCTGCCGCCGGCAGAGTCACCCTCCACCAGATAGAGTTCGCAAAGAGCCGGGTCCTTCTCCTGGCAATCGGCCAGTTTACCGGGCAGGTTGGAAACATCGAGGGCTCCTTTGCGCCGGGTAAGTTCCCTGGCACGGCGGGCCGCCTCCCGGGCACGGGCAGCATCAATGGATTTCTCAAGAATCTTCTTGGCAATGGCCGGATTTTCTTCGAGAAAGACTGCCAGCTTCTCGTTCATCAGGGTCTCAACATAGCCCTTTACCTCGGAATTACCCAACTTGGTCTTGGTCTGTCCTTCAAACTGGGGCTGCGGTATCTTTACCGAAACCACTGCCGTGAGGCCCTCGCGCAGGTCCTCGCCGGAAATGGCCACCTTGACATTCTTGAGCAGATTATTGGCAGTTGCGTAGCTGTTCATGGTTCTGGTTAATGCAGCACGGAAACCTACCAGATGGGTTCCACCTTCATGGGTATTGATATTATTGGCAAATGTAAAAACCTTCTCGTCATAGGAGTCGTTATAATGCATGGCGATCTCGATATCGACCCCATACTTTTCTCCCCTGAAATAGATCGGTTTCTGGTGGAGGCAGTTCTTGTTGCGATTGAGATATTCCACAAAGGAGACAATGCCGCCTTCATAGTGAAAATCGTGTCGTTTACCTTCTTCACGCTCGTCCGTGATGGTAATACGCACGCCGGCATTGAGAAAAGCCAGTTCCCGTAAGCGCTGTGACAGCACGTCGAAAGAAAATTCCGTGGTTTCAAAGATGGTATTGTCGGGCAGAAAGGTTATTTTCGTGCCCCGCTTTTTTGTTTCGCCAACCATGGCCAACGGTGTCTGCGGCACACCCTTGCGGTAGGATTGCTGAAACAATTTGCCATCGCGACGAATTTCTAGATCCAGTTGATTGGAAAGGGCATTAACTACTGAAACACCGACACCATGGAGTCCGCCGGAAACTTTATAGGATGTGTTATCGAACTTGCCGCCGGCATGGAGAACGGTCAGAACGACTTCAGCGGCAGAGCGTCCTTCCGTTGGATGAATATCTGTGGGAATACCGCGACCATTATCCACCACCGTGACGGAACCATCAAGATGGATAAGTACGTTTACTTCATTACAGTAACCGGCCAGGGCTTCATCTATGGAATTATCAACGATCTCGTAAACAAGATGATGCAACCCTTGTGAAGCGGTTGAGCCGATATACATGGCGGGTCGTTTCCGTACCGCTGAAAGTCCTTCAAGCACCTTGATTTTATCGGCACCGTAATCGTTTATTTCTTCAGCCATGGTTTACCTCAGTTATCACCTTGCCGTTGGTTACCGGAAAGGTGGAATAGGAAGTGATTCCGTCGAGTCGAAGATTAGTGATGCTGGTGGTAGTGATGAACACCTGCATGTCCATGCTCCGTAGAAAATCCATCAGATTGGCATTGCGTTTCCTGTCCAGTTCCGACGTCATATCATCCAGAAGCAGAATAGGAGGATTGTTCCACCTGGTACGCAGGTGCTCAATTTCCGCCATTTTCAGGGCAAGAATAAAACTGCGTTGCTCACCCTGGGAACCGTGATGGTGGAGCGGTTTACCGTTAAGTGTGCATTCCAGGTCGTCCCGGTGGGGACCCCGGAGTGTTGTGCCCCGACGCAGTTCATCATCAACGGATTTCTCCAGCGCTTCACGCAGTGAAACGTAAAATGACGCTCGAGTCCGATCCTGAACCGCGAGTTTCGTTCCGTAGTGGATCATTGCCCGATGGTCAGGTCCGGCAATGCGGGAATAATATTCCTGGACCAGCACACCAAGTTGCCGGACGAAGGCATCCCGTCGTTCCATGAGTCGAGCACCGGCATCAGCCAACTTCTCCGTCCAGACGGTAAGCCCAGCGCGGTCCTCCCGTTTAAGCAGAGCGTTTCTGTTTTTCAGTATACGGTCATACTCATGGTGCAGTGCCAGATAGCCAGTATCGCCACTGAAAATTGCCCTGTCAAGAAAACGACGTCTTCCTTCAGGAAGGCCGCGAACCATGGCTATATCTTCAGGCGAAAAAACAACCGTATTCAGATTGCCGAAAAAATCAACCGGTCTGGTCACTGGTTTGCGGTCAATGAACGCCTTTTTTCCGGTACTCTGTATGGAGATAGTTATTTCCCGCATACAACTGTCCCGCATTCCCCAACCCTTAACCAAGGCATAAGGGAGTCCATAGCCGATCAGATCACTGTTTTTGACTAAACGGAACGATTTAAGCGTTCCCAATATAAAAATGGCTTCCAGAAGATTCGTTTTGCCATGTCCGTTATCGCCAACGAAGATATTGAACCGTTCATTGGGCTCCAAAACGGCCTGGGTAATATTTCTGAAAGAATGTACCTGTATCCTGGTTAGTTTCATGAAAAACTGCTGGAGAAAAAAGGCCGCTCAGCATGTGAGAGGCCTTTCCACCACGTAGGATGTTGACCATCTCGTATAGGACTAAACCCGCATGGGCATGATGACAGATATGAAACCCTGGGTCTTGTGGGGTTTTACAATTGCCGGGGACAACTCATCTTTAAAGACTATATCCACGGTATCTTCCGACATGACTGCCAGTGCATCCAGTAAATACCGGGCATTGAAGCGTACGGCAAGTTCCGGTCCCGAATAGCTGACCTCGATGCTTTCACGCGCTTCACCCAGCTCCGGGTTGTTTGCCGAAATTTCCATACCGCCATCTTTCAGGTTCATCATTATTCCCTTGAACTTCTCACTTGATAAAATGGCCATTCTGCGCAGGGAATGTATCAGGTCTTCTCGGCAGATGGTGACGGTTTTATCGTTTTCCACGGGCATAACCCTGGTGTAATCAGGGAAATAACCGTCAACCAGGCGCATGAGGACTACTGAATCCTTTTTCTTGACAACGGCATTGTTATCAAGAAAAGAGATCATAATCTGATTTTCGTCGTCCTCTGCCATTTTTTTCAGTTCAAATATACCTTTTTTGGGTAATATCACACCGTTTTTCAATTCATCAGCCACACCGGTGGCAATTTCCTGTTCAGCCAGTGCCAGACGGTGTCCATCGGTGGCTACCATACGCAAGACAGTCGAACCGTTTTCATCCACGGCTTTGATAAAGGCGCCATTAAGATTGTATTTCGTTTCATCATGACAGATGGCATAAGAGGTCATGTCAATCATTTTTCGCAGGACCGTTCCATCTAGGGCTAGAAATACGCTGTCCTTTATGCAGGGGAAAAAGGGGAACTCTTCTGAAGCCAGTCCAACCAGGGTAAAGTATGCCTTGCCGCAGCGCAATTCTATCCAATCATTGTCCTTGGTTGAAAAGTGTACGTCTTCTTCAGGCAGTTCCTTTATTATTTCGTACAGTTTTTTTGCGGAAACGGTAATTTTCCCTTCTTTGGTGACCCGGGCGGAATAGGAGCTTCTCATGCCCACTTCCAGGTCGGTGGCATTAACGTCTATCTGGTTATTGCCGGCCTCAATGAGAACATTAGAAAGAATGGGCATGGTTTTCCTGTTTTCAATGACGCCTTGCACCCGATGAAGTGCTTTGAGAAAGGTATCTTTGGCGATGCTGAATTCCATGGTGCCTCCCGGAAATACACAAGAGCGATATCTAATAGTAGTAATAAAAAAAATAGTAGTAAGTAGTAGGAGGCTGTTGATTTGGGGATATCATTAAAAACATCAGCCATTACAACAGGTTAGTATTGCTCAAATCATGTTTATGCTGTGAACGGTTTTCGATAATTTTCAACAGTCCCCGCTGTTATCCACAATTGGTCCTGTGCTGTACACAGGATTTGCCTGCTACTCCAACATATTCCTTTTAATGGTGTCGATTGTTGTTTTCAGCTCCGTATCCGAGGTGATAAGTTTGGAAATTTTCTTAAAAGAGTGAATAATTGTCGAGTGGTCCTTGCCGCCGAATTTTTCACCGATTTCCGGATAGGAGGATTTGGTCATTTCCCGGCAGAGAAAAATGGCGATCTGCCTTGGAATGACAAGATTTTTCAGTCGTTTGTCTGACTTCAGCTCGGAAACCCTTATATTGAAAAAGTCGGCGACTGATTTCTGGATTATCTCCACATTTAGCTCCCGGTTTTTTTCAACAATAATGTCTTTCAAAACGTCCTTTGCCATGGTGAGGGATATTTCGTTCCCGGTAAGGCTTGAAAAGGCGCCCAGGCGGATCAGCATGCCTTCCAGTTCCCGGACGTTGCTTGTGGTGCTGGATGCCAGGAAGAGGGCAACATCGTCCGGTAGGGATATGACGTCCATTTCCGACTTTTTTTTCAGAATTGCCACCTTTGTTTCGATGTCAGGTGGTTGTATATCAGCAATGAGACCCCATTCGAAACGGGAGCGAAGACGTTGCTCCAGACCGGCCATATCCTTGGGGAATTTGTCTGAAGTAACGACGATTTGTTTATGGGATTCGTGCAGGGCGTTGAAGGTGTGGAAAAACTCCTCCTGGGTAGCTTCCTTACCGGCCATGAATTGGATGTCATCGATGAGCAGCACGTCCATACTTCTGAATTTATTCCTGAATTCCTCCATTTTTTTGTATCGGATACAATTGATCATTTCATTCATGAACTTTTCGGAGGTATAAAGGCATATCCGTGCGGAATTGTTCATGCCGAGTATATGGTTGCCGATGGCAGTGAGCAGGTGGGTTTTTCCCAGACCGACACCACCGTAGAGGAAAAGGGGATTATAATTGGTGGCCGGTTTGTTGGCTACCGCCTGGGCGGCAGCGTAGGCAAACTGGTTTCCTGCGCCGCAGACAAACGTGTCAAAGGTGTATTTGGGATTGAGGTTGGAGCAAAGGTCCGACGAGGTCCTGAGTTCCAGTGCCGGGACGTTTTCCGGTTCCGGATACCTTTCAGGGTTCTGCGGAGGGATTTCAATCCGCCCTGTTGCGGAAACTGTGAGTTCTACGGAGTTACGTGATTTTAGAATGGAAGAAACTGCTTCCTCAAGCATGGGAAGATAATTGTCTCTGACCATTTCCTTGAAGAAAATGGTGGGCACTTCCAGGAAAAGTACATTCCCCCGTGCTTCCAGGAATTTAAGGGGCTGAATCCAGGTGGAGAAGGTGTGGGGTGTCAGAACCTTCTCCATATTGGCAAGCACTTCGAGCCATACCTTTTCCATAGAACCGTCTATCTCTCTAGCAATGGGAAGTTATCAACAGATTTATCAACAGGTGTTGATAACATTTTTAAAATAGGTAAAAAAATTTA
>CAYSWG010000186.1:0-5430 GCA_964434465.1 uncultured Geobacteraceae bacterium | reverse complement strand
CACTACCTGGAGTGGCGAGAGAAGAGCAGTAAACCATAAGGAGAGTTTTGCATGACGCTTTACTATGATGGATGGACGGAAACGGAATGTTCGTGTACCGGCTGCTCCTGGCGAGGCCCGGCATCTGCCTGTGCCCGCAGCGGGCTGCACCGGGGTGTGTATCTGGAACTCTGCTGTCCCCAGTGCTCAGCGTTTGTCGATCTGCTGATCCTTCCCGAGGAGAAGTGCTGTGCCGGTGCCCATGAGGATCTGACCGAGGAACAGCTGCAGGCCAAGCAGGAGGCTGCGGAGCAGGAGCGGCTCTACCGCCGGCAGTGTCTCCAGTCCGCTGACCAGCTGCCCGGGCTGACCGGGGATGGGGTGACCCTGCTCTGGGATCAGGTTGAGGGTGAAACGCAGATCCGCAACGGTGAGGACGTGCTCTGGCGGGAACCGGTTGCCTACGAAGGGTTTGAGCGTTACGAGCGGATCGGCCGGTTGCTCAGGGACAAGTACGGTTCCCGGGTCAAAGACCTGGCGCCCACTGATCGCAGCCTGCTGTTCCTCTATGGGGATTATGCTCCCGCCCTTGAGTATGTGCGCAAGGTCCGCCGGGAACTTTTCGGGATTGATGTGAGCATCTGAAAGGCCATCGGCGCCGGCAACTGCAAGGGGTTGCCGGCGCCGTGCCGCCCGGACAAACCCCTTGCCTGGCCCGGGTCGGCGTGGTATTTTTGTTCGACTATCCCGGGAGGCGGTCCATGAAGGTAACCATTCTTGGCAGCGGTACATCAACCGGCATACCCATGGTCGGTTGCCACTGCCCGGTCTGCATGTCCGCCGATTCCCGTGACACTCGAACGCGGGCCTCCCTGCTAGTGGAACTGGCCGGTAAATACGTTCTGGTCGATACGTCCCCCGACCTGCGTCGCCAGGCATTGCGGGAAAAAATTCCCCACATCGACGCGGTGCTTTTTACCCATACCCATGCCGCTCACGTGAACGGCATCGACGATCTGCGCGGCTTTCATCTGCTCCACAAACGGGTGATTCCCTGCTATGGCGATCGGGGAACCATCGAGCATCTCAGACGCAATTTCTCCTATATCTTCTCCATTGCCCAGCAAGGCGTCTATACCCCGCTGCTGGAAGCCCATGTGGTGCATGGTCCGTTTCAGTTGTTTGGCGCGACCATCGTGCCGGTGCCGCTGGTGCACGGCCATTCCCATGCAACCGGGTACCGGATCGGCGCCGTTGCCTATCTGACCGACTGCAACCGCATCCCCGAATCATCCCTTGCGTTGCTGGCCGGTCTGGATATCCTCATTATCGACGGTCTTCGCTATACAGCGCACGTGAGCCATTTTACCATCGACGATGCCCTGGCAGTAGCGGCACGGTTGCGACCGCGACTGACCGTCCTGACCCATCTGACCCACGAGGTTGCCCACCGGCAGGAGGAGAGGCTGCCGTCCGGGGCTGTGTTCGCCTACGACGGCATGGTGCTCGAACCGGGTGAGCAGCCGGGCCGGCCAGGTCGGGTTTGCCGGGGGAGCCGTTAAGGGAAGGAACCGATGCGAAAAGATATCCGCCTCCATGGTGAAACGGAAAATGGCATAGATTATTATATCTACCTGGCCGGCGCCGACGTGTGTGAACGGTTTTCCTACAGTCCAGGTGACGGAGAGCAGGATGAGGTCCGGTTTTTCGCCCCGGGCAGTGAATTCGTTGTCGGTCGCGAAGGGGTCCGGCATGGCGGCAACGGCGGTTCCTTCTGCGAATACATGTTCGGGATCGACCAGCCCCTGGCCGATCTGGCCAAGGGAGATGTCGCCAACCGGCTGACCATGTATGGCGCCCACTACGGCGGACAGGGGCTGCACCTGCAGTTTTCCGACCGGACAGACGGCTCCCTCAGCTATGAAAAGATTTTTTTCGAAGGCAATGCGGTCTGCAATTATTTTTTCTTCGTCAATGCCGTGTCCCTGGAAGGCAGTCTGAAAAAGCAGCAGCGGGAACTGCTGCGTCTTCTGGGCAAGACCATCAAGCGATCCGATGCGGTTGGCAAGGAGGATGACAACCGTATTCTTGCCGCCATGCTGCCTCTGCTCAATGATGACCGCGCGCAGCTGTTTCTCGTCAAGCTGGTGAACAGCAGGCACCGGCAGTATCGGGAACTGTTCCGCTCGCTCTACTACTCCAGCAAGCGCATCGCTGATGATGATTTCCAGCAGTTGCGGGACCTGGCCGATCGCCTGGGGATCGACGGCTATCAGCAGGAGCGTATCCGTGTTGACGTCATGTACAAGCACCGGGACAACAGGGCGGTCGTTGACGGCTACAAGCACATTCTGGTTGCCTGCCATGGTCGCGGTTCCATGAACAAGATGGAAAATGCCCGGTTGACCCGCCTGAAGACCCTTGCCGTGCGGAAAAAAATACCCGATGCCCTCTTTTATCCCTTCGACGAGTTGCTGAAGCGTGACATCAGGGTCGTAGTGGACACGGAGGAGCAGGCATACCTGGCAGAGGTGCGGCAGGTCCTGGAAGGACTCTTTCTCCGGGAGGGGAACATCGATAGCGGCATTGACCGGGAAGATATGCTGAGGCTGTTGTACGCCAAGAAACGGGCCGTGGAAAACCGTGACCATGTGTTCGAGGAACTACTGCTGGATGCCGGACGCAGTTGTGACGAACGAATTCGCGACGGTGCGGATATGGCGCTTCTGGAGGAGTTCTCCTCCATAATCACCTATTTCGACCGCTACGATGCCATGGCATCGACCATCAGTAAGATCGCCTTCATGGAGAATGTCCGCATCACGGAGAAGATGCTGCGCAGCATGCTTGGCTGTCGCCATGAGTTCAACACGCTCCAGCCGGAGTTGTTTGAAGAGTTGTTTGTTAATGACCTGTTGGCCAACCGCTATCTGGGCAAGTATGGCCGCACCAAAATAAAGGCGCTGTGCAAGGGGCTCAAGCTCATCGAGGAGAACCGGCTGACCATGACGACCCTGCTCCAGCAACTCCTTGCGATTGACCGGGAAGAACATCTGTTCCTGCTGCTGCGGGGTCACGTGCGGCAGCGTATCAGGAATTTCTATTCCCGCTACACTACCAAGGCCCATCAGGAGGAGCTGCGTCGTGAGGTGCTCGAAGAGTTGCAGGCGAAGCGCCTCTATGCCGGCGAGGTCCCCGATGGCCTGTTTCGGGAAGCTATTCTGACCATCAAGAAAGAAGCCATGTATCTGCATACCATCCTGCCGGCAATCATTGATGAACGCAACAGGACTCTACGGGAAGATTTCCTGGAAAATTCCGGGCTCGACCGCTTTTACGTGGAAGAGCTCGAACGGGAATACTGCGAGTTGAACAGTATCAATCCGGAGGTGTTTGCCGGACTCGTCCGCGGTCACTCCTGAGGGAGGCTGTTGTCGCCGTTTCTTGCAGGCCAGTGGCAGTCTCACTGCCCTTGACTTCCTGGCCGCTTCTTCCTAAGATGTCCCTGGTGTACGATGTGTACACACTGTGTACGGGAGATGCCCATGGATGCAATAAAAGACCAGCTGATTCGGGTGCAGGATAAAATCTGCCGGTATGGCAAGGAAAATCTGGAAGAGGTGCTTTTTGCCACTGCCGAAGGGATCCGGCTCGTTTCCGGTCTGCAGCGGATCCGTATTTACCTGGAGGATTTGACCAGCGGCGCCCTTTCCTGTGTCTATGCTTCCGGTTCCCGGGTCGAAGAGATCCGCGAAACTCCCTTTCCCATTGTTTCACACCATGCAATGGTTTCCTCGGTTTTTGCCAGCCAGTCCGTTGCTGAAGTTGTCGATGCCCGTCGGGAAAGCCTGCCTCTCGATGTGGCGCTGACTGAGAAATATGGCATTGCCGCCAGTTGTCTGCTGCCTGTCGTCGGTCAGGGTCGTTCCATCGGGGTCATCTGTCTGGACAGCGAGGTTCCGGGTGTGGTGCTGAAGGATGGGGTAAAGGAACTGCTGTGCGGCTTCATCGATGCTATTGCCGCCAGCATTGATCAGGCACGGAAATATCATCAGCAGATTCTCTTGACCCGGCGGGTAGAGGAATATAAAAAGCGCGAAGCAGCTGCTTTCATGGTCAAGTCGGCGGTGCGGCTCATTGATCGATTGTCACTGGCCTCGGTACTGGTGCCGACGATTGGCAATCATGGCAAGACGCGCATGGAGGTGCTGGCCAGCTATTCCGCCGATCCGCGCCTCAAGGCCCTGTACGACGACCTTGGGTCCATCCGGCTGGGGCGGGGCCGCTCCCTGGTGGCGAAATTCGTCGGCGACGACGGGCTTATTGCCGATGAGCAGTTGCTCAAGCCCCTCTTCATTTCCGACCTCACCCAGCATATTCTCCAGAAACGGGCGCTGACGGAGAAAATGTCGCTCCGCTCCCTGTACATGGTGCCTCGCTACGAGCCGGAAACCCGCAAGATCATTTGTCTTGTCAACTACTATACCCGGGAAAACTGCCGGTTCAGCGATTTCGAGACGGGTATCCTGCAGACGCATGCGGAGATGGTTGAGCGGGTCATTCGCGAAATAGGCGACGAGCATCTGGAGATCCGGGTACTGGCAGAAATTACCGACCTGCTCCAGGAGCGTAACGAACAGCTGCAGACATTTCTCGACAAGGTATTGTCCAAGGCGACCAAGCTGATTGGCGCCGACACGGGAAGTATTGCCGTCGTCCAGGAACTGGACGGGGAAAAGCGCCTGGTGGTTGAGGACGGTGCCGGGACGGTGGTCGGCGCCAAGAACAAGGAATGGCTGAAGCGGGAGATCCCGCCATTTCGCATCGGCGGTCCGGAGTTGCCCCGGGACGAGCGCAGTCTGACCGGGTATGTGGCCTGGTCAAAGCAGCCTAAGATAATTGCCAGCGTGGAAGACGAAATCGGCGGCGAGGGTTTTCACCGCTCCATCAGTGATATCATCAAGAGCGAAATCGCCGTACCGATCATCTGCGATGATGTGGTGCTGGGAGTCATCTGCCTCAACTCCCTCAAGCCAGGCTATTTCACCGAAGAGCACAAACGGGTGCTGCAGATCATCGAAAGTCTCACCTCCCGGCATATTGCCGATATCCAGCAGATCGAAACCCTGCAGAGCCAGGTGGCTCGCCTGACCAGTGATGTTGCTTACAAGGATCCGCTGGTTTCGTCCTACCGGCTCGGCAATATCATCGGTAACAGCCGCAAGGCCCAGGAAGTGGTTGATTTCATAAATACCGTTTCCCTTCCCCTCTTCAACCGTATTCTCTACTGGAGCACCAATGTCCTGCACGAAACGGCGCTCGGTCTGCCCGCGATTCTTGTCCTTGGCCAAACCGGTTCGGGCAAGGAGTTCTTTTTCAATAACCTCTACAACAAGCTCAACGAGATGTACCGGGCGCAGATCAATCCGACCGGCGAATTCCCCATCAAAA
>CAYSWG010000185.1:3219-5430 GCA_964434465.1 uncultured Geobacteraceae bacterium | reverse complement strand
AATAGTAGCAGATGCACCATTAAAAGTACATAATGCTTTCCAGCAGGATCTTGAACGAGGGGGGCTTTCTGGACACACAGAACCCGGGAGTTCAGGGAAACAGTTGAGGGTCCGGTTCGCCTGCGGCGAAAGCAGTCCCAAGGGGAGAAAGACCGATCATGCGGTCGGCAAGAACAGCAAGTTCCTCCACAAGCTTCCTGTCGAGTTTCTTGACCCAGCGGCGAGGGATTGCTTCCGAGCCGTAATAGGCGCCGGCCAGCAATCCGGCAATGGCTCCCGTAGTATCCGCATCGCCACCCTGGTTCACCGTGGCTACCAGGCAGGATTCAAAATCTCTTGTTTTGAAGAAGTGATGCAAGACCGTCTGCAGGGTGTCCACCACATAGGCACTGGCCATACCTCGATAGGGCTCGAAACGGAAATTCTCAAACTCGGCAAGAAAAGGCTCCAGTTCACGACGGAGCCGTGACTTGGAAAATCCCAGGAGGGACAAATGGGTCTGCCTGCCTACAGCTATGCACGCAGCGTCGGACAGGGGGTGATTATGGGTGACATGGGCCTGTTCGACGGCATAGCGCCGCAACAGGTCATCACTGCCCAACGTGCACAAGGCCACGGGAGCCATGCGCATACAGGCGCCATTTCCCCCATCCCACTGGTTAAAGGAGGATTCAAGCTGCCCCTTGAGCATATAGTTGCGTATCCCCCTGCGGCACGTGTCGCCCACATCAACCGGTTTGGTCCGTAACCAGGCGGCAAACGCTCCGGCAATGGCCGGCAGGGACCAGCCACCGGCCTGGTGGACCGCCCGGGCAATGCAGAGGGACATGTCCGTGTCGTCGGTGATCTGCCCCGGCTTCAGGCGCAGCCAGCCGCCGCCGACGATCTCCCGCACCGTGCCATATTTCGCCCTGATTTCACCGGGAGTCATGAATTCCAGGCCGGCGCCTAGGGCATCCCCCACGGCAACTCCCAACAACGCAGCGCGGGCACGATCAGAAATATCTGCAAACTGTTCGGAATGCATCATAAAAAGCACTGTGCAATAAACACGCCGCGGGTACCTGCCTAAAAACCCGCACCCCAGGGGCATTTTCCCCTCAACACTTTGGAAATCTACCACAGCACCTGCCCACATTTTCAGCAGATAATCCGGACACTGCGCGTCCTTCCGGCAGGGAGCGGCCGAAACCAGCAACCAATCCGCCAGAAATCCATTGGCTACCGGGCAGTGGACACTTGGCATGGTTTACGCATCGAGAGCCCGTACGGGTGCAGCGGAGCATCCGCAGATTCAGGCAACGAAGCCCGGCAATGACCCCATTGCCGGGCTTTTTTCATGGGAGACACCAGAAGGCATGGAAAGGAGAACTGCCATGACCACCAGCTGCAACCGGAGAAAAAACATTCAGGGGCACCCCTGCTTCAGCGGCAACCATGCCCGGAACGGCAGAATGCATCTCGCAGTGGCACCCCGCTGCAATATCAAATGCGGTTACTGTTCACGAAAGCATGATTGCGCCAACGAGTCCCGTCCGGGGGTCACCAGCCGACTGCTGACTCCGGAAGAGGCTATCGGCAAGGTCCGGGATGTCATGGGCAGCGAAATCCTCGGCCCGATCATCAAGGTCGTCGGCATAGCCGGACCGGGAGATCCCTTGGCCAATGAAGAAACTTTCACCACCTTCCAGCTGGTCGACCGGGAATTCCCCCAGCTTATAAAATGCATGAGTACCAACGGCCTGCTGCTACCGGAAATGATCGACCGGCTTGACACCCTGAACCTGTGCAGCATCACCGTCACGCTCAATGCCCTTGACCCGGTTGTGGCCGGACAGATTTATTCTCACATCCTCTACCAGGGCAGACGCTACACGGGCAGGGAAGCCGGGGAGATACTCATTGCCAACCAGTTGAGCGGCATTGAACAAGCAGCCCGCTGCGGCATGACCGTGAAGGTGAATACGGTGTTGATCCCGGGCATCAATGATGAGCAGATCGAGCCCATCGCCCGGCGCATCAAGGCACTGGGCGCCACGGTCATGAATGTCATGCCGCTCATTGCCCAGGCCGCCTTCTCCCATATTGCGCCACCCAGCCCGGAACAACTGGAAGCGGTCCGCTGCGCCAACGAGCAGATCATCGGCCAGTTCAAACACTGTCAACAATGCCGCGCCGATGCGGTCGGTCTGCTGGGCGAGGACCGCAGCG
>CAYSWG010000185.1:0-3209 GCA_964434465.1 uncultured Geobacteraceae bacterium | reverse complement strand
GATTGGCCAGGACGCAAAGCTGCCCGATTCCCCCTGCCCGGTACAGTAACCTGCCATGGCTGTGGATTGGAGCATCTCTACGCTCAGCCCGGACCATATCCCGGCATTCCTGGCCCTGGCGGCAGCGCACCAATGGATCAGCGACCCATGGGAGCTGGAATATCTCTGCAGCGCCTTCCCGGGCGGCTGCCTGACCTGCCGGACTAATGGTAACGCCGTAGCCTTCGTCACGGCCCTGAAACACGATCGGAGCGGCTGGATCGGCAACCTGATCGTTCAGGATGTCTGGCGGCGCCACGGCATTGGTTCTACCCTCCTGAAGCAGGCCCTTGCGGCCCTGGACGCCGCAGGCGCGGAAACAGTCTGGCTGACAGCCTCGGATGACGGCAGGCGGCTCTACGAACGGCTGGGTTTCATATCCCTTGACAGAGTAAGCCGTTGGCATGGTCGGGGCATGCTTCGCTCCGGCCGAACCGATGCAGCGCTGGCTGACATGCTGGCCGTGGACAGGGCAGGATGGGGCGACCGACGGGAGTTTCTGCTGGACGCCACACGCCAGCGCGGCACAGCGGCAGCGACGGATGCGGGGTTCATGGTGCTGCAGCCGTGGAGACACGGCGTGCAGATCGGTCCCTGGGGAGCAACAACCGCCCAAGGGGCCAGCGCGCAGCTGCGGCAGCACCTGGACCTGAGCAGAGACGATACCTGTCTGTTTCTCGACGTCCCAGAGGGAAACTCCGCAGCGACCACCCTGCTCTCCGATACCGGGTTCAGCAGGGTATCGACCACGCTCCTCATGTACCGCGGCAGCAAACCCCGCTACGCTCCTTCCCGCATCTTCAGCCTGGCCAGCATGGGCAGCATGGGCTGACCGGCGCAGCAGCTGAAACCGGCCGGTTCAAGGCAGCGAACGTGGCTTGTTGAGACACCACGGGTCCTCAGGGTCGATACCGTTTCAGATACCGTAGGGACAAAAATGCCAGAATACATGAAACAGCTTGCAGCAAGAGTACCTATGGTGTAGAGAACATGGGCAGGGCTTGACACAACACGCTACCATGGGGCAAGACGCTATGAAACTGGATACGGAGTTCATAAAACTGGACAGCTTGCTCAAGGCGGCAAACATCGTTACGTCGGGAGGAGAAGCAAAACTGCTGATCACTTCAGGTGAGGTGCGGGTCAACGATGCAACGGAAACACGCAGGGGCAGGAAAATCTATCCGGGAGACCGGATCGAAGTCGGGGGGACGGTAGTCACCATCACCTGACAGGCTGATGACGCACCCCGCTGCCGGCGGGAAGCTGTCCGCATCTCCGGCCCGCCACGTGCGACGGGATATCAGAAAGCCTGCAACGCTTTGTACTTCACCTTGGCTTCCCGCAAATCATCCGGCATTCTGCCCGTCAGAGAGGCGGTGAGACCTTGGCTTCCGTTGCGAAAGGATTCTTCCAGGCGACCTGTCTTTTCCTGCAGTTCTCTGGCAGTCCGCGGCAGTTCACTGGTCAGGTCATGAATCTGCAGATACACCGAGTGCAAAGCGGCAAGTTTTTCCTTGGCAGCGGCGAATTTCTTCGGTGGGTCATCGGTCAAAGGCATCATTTTTTCCACTTCGCTCCTGATCCGGGTCAGGCGTGCCTCGTCTTTCGCGTTGATCCGGAAAATGTGCGACCGCTGTTCACTGGCGGCTTGGCTTGCTTCAGTCACCAGTTTTCTGCAAACAGCCAATCCGCTGTCCGACCCGGCAGCCACCCCATAGAGCGCCCGCATGTAGTGCCTGGAATAGCTGGCTTCCGCCCGCATCTGTAGCAGGTACAATCCTCCACCGGTCAGGATGGCAACGACAATCAACGCGGCCAGCAAGTATCGACCCAGAGGAGAGGCCTTTTTCACCCCTTGCGGTCGAACCGCCACGTAGGTGCGTCGGGGACCGAAAGTCCGTCTACGGGAAAAGACGAACGATCTCTGGGACCTGACCACCCGTCGACGGGTAGCTCTCGATGCATGGGTGACAATGAACCCAGGGTAGAGAATGCCGCAGGAAGGGCAGGAGATCGAACGACCCAGTTTCCCGCCACACTGGAGACAATAGATGGCACCGGTTTTATTGAGCGCTCGACCGGCGAATGACTCACGGTATACCCAGAACTGTTTTCCACAGTTGACACAGGTAATGCCGGAACCAGTTTCGGAAAGAGTTGACTGATCTATTTCATTACTGCTCGAGCAGTGCGGACACAAACAAGTCATAGGATAGTCACCAAGCTCCAACGAGAGGCTGTACGTTACAGTAGGGGGTGGATAAACAGGTGAACTCGCATTAGCATCAGCTAATCCCTGCCGGATTGGCGGTCGACATCCGCCATGCACCTATCCCCATCAGAAATCTTTGCCGAATCCGATATAAAGACCATCTCTGCCCCGGATGATATCATCATCGGTATCAGGGTTTCCGATGGTCAGCGACTCACTGCTCACCCCATCCTTGCCCATGCTGAACAAATCATAATCCGAATTCAAAGCGTCACCGAGCGGGTCCTCATAGGGCGTACCCGAACCACCGGCAAGCATTTCATACTGGTATGGCCGTTTCCAGGGGTCGAGGAGCACCCCTCTGCCCAATGCAATCAGACTGGGCGGCGGTACGCCCATATCAATCTGGTAGGCAATGATATCTTTCTCAATCGTTCTGAGCTCGCCAAAACAGGCATAACTTCTCGTTCTATCTTTCATGTAGCTGAATGTGGGTATAGCAACGGCCATGAGGAGCCCGACGATCACCATGATTACAATCAACTCGACCAGTGAGAAGCCCCGCTGTTCAAGGCATCCGGTGAGCAACGCACGGGAGTGCCGGTGACAGCGCCACCAACTAGGACATTTGAAGCGTGAACTGCATCCCAGGAAAGTATTCATATAATCTCATCTTGTCGCGTAGGGTCGGTAATTCTCATTGAGGCGTCTTGCAATTTTCACACCCGATCAGTTTGGGGAGATGCACACAGAGATCTGTCGGAAAATGCAGCAAAAAGATAGCAGATTTCCAGCAAGCTGCACCCTTTGTTGAGCTTCCCAGAATGTCTGGGGGACCGTGGCACAATACTTTATGCAGCCGGCCTGTTGACTTGTGACGAAAATTGTCACCCGACCGCGCAACATTTGATGAGGTAGTGTCAAAAGTTCTATGAAAAGTAGGAGATGAACTTAT
>CAYSWG010000184.1:0-5442 GCA_964434465.1 uncultured Geobacteraceae bacterium | reverse complement strand
CGGGAAATTATTCCCCTCTATCGACAGCTCCAGGAACAGGGCAAGGCAGAGTTATCGGTTTCACCCTATTTCCATCCGATCCTGCCCCTGCTCTGTGACCAGAGCATCGCCCGGGTCGCCATGCCCCGTGTTACATTGCCTCAAGTTGGTTTCAACCACCGGGAAGACGCCCGCGCCCAGATTCGTCGCGGTATGGAGTATTGTGCCGGCCTGTTTGGTTCTGCGCCGATCGGCATGTGGCCTTCCGAGGGTTCGGTGAGTGATGAAGCGCTGGAGATCATGGCCGAGAGTGGCATCCGCTGGGCCGCCACCGACGAGGAGATCCTTGCGGCCAGTCTGGCCGGTGGACTTGGGCCGGACAAGCAGCACCTTTACCATCCCTATCGCCACGCCGGCAAATCCGGAGACGTTCAGCTGCTGTTCCGTGACCACCAACTGTCGGACCTGATCGGCTTCACCTACTCCCGCTGGGACGGAGAGCGAGCCGCCGCAGACTTCGTTGCCCGCCTCCACCGCATTGCCGAGGCGTCAGCGGGCAACCGTCTGGTCACCATTATTCTGGACGGGGAGAATGCCTGGGAATATTACCCGGATAACGGGTACCCCTTCCTGCAGGCACTGTATCGGCAGATTGTCGCCAGTCCCCGGCTGTGCATGACCACGCCCGGCGAACTCCTCGATGGTGCTGAAGCTGCCCGCCAGCTGTCCAGTATTCATCCCGGTTCCTGGATCAGTGGCAATTACGGTATCTGGATCGGCCATCCCGAGGAAAACAGCGCCTGGGACCTTTTGGCCCGGACGAGGGCCGAGGCTGTTGCCCGGAGCCCGAAAGTTGCTGCCATTCTGGCCGGTACGCTCCCCCTGGACGAGGGTACGCCCGAGGGCGTCATCTGCCGTGCCCTCTACGCCGCCGAGGGGAGTGACTGGTTCTGGTGGTATGGCGATGATCACTTTTCATCCCACAGTGACCGTTTCGACGCCCTGTTCCGGGCCAATCTCATGCACGTGTACCGATTGCTGGGCCGTGACATCCCCCGACAACTCTTCGAACCCATTAAAACCACCTCGCCGGCTGGACTGGTGCGTCATCCGGCAACCTTCGTCTCGCCGGTCATCAACGGCAGAATCGATGATTATTTCGAGTGGCTCAATGCGGGTCTTTACGACCTGAGCCGGCAGTCGTCGGCCATGCATGCGGCGGAAAGTTTGCTACACTGTTTTCTCTATGGTTACGATACCGAGTCTTTGTATGTGCGGGTTGATGGTGCTTCACCGCTGGCAAAGCTCATGCGCCAGGATGATCTGCTCCAGCTCCATCTGCTTGCCGAGCATGAATATCTGCTGAAAATGCAGTGTGGCCGGAACCAGGGAGCACTGCTGGTTAAAGAGCATGCCTCATCCTGGAAAGAGAGCGGGCATGGTTGCCAATGGCAGATCGGCCACATCTGTGAGGCGCGTATTCCTTTGGCGGCGTTGATGCTGGTGCCGGACACGAGGTTTTTTGCCTACCTGACCCTTGCCCGGGAACAGGAAGAGATTGGTCGCTGGCCGACCCATACGCCGTTGGCCCTTCACTATCGGGGGGCTGGATTGCTGCTGGAGAACTGGCTGGTCTGAGTCATAGTGTGGAGGAGTCTATGTCAGAATTACGCTGGGATCCCGTAAAACGCCACTGGGTTATCATTGCGGCGGACCGCGGCCGACGGCCGAACGATTATCTCGACTGCGAAGAGCCGACACCCATGACCAGTTGCCCGTTCTGCTACGGCAACGAGGACAAGGCGCCCCACGAAATTTTCGCCATCCGCCCGTCCGGACCGCCCAACGCTCCCAACTGGAAGGTGCGGGTCATTCCCAACAAGTATCCGGTGCTGCGCGTGGAAGGAGAGCTGAAAAGCCGTGGCTACGGGATGTATGACGTGATGAGCGGCATCGGCGCCCACGAGATCGTTGTGGAAACCCCGGATCACACCAGGGGCATGGCAGATCTTTCCGTGGGTGAACTGGCCGCTGTGCTGTTGGCGTACCGGCAGCGCATTCTCGACCTGCGCCGGGACACCCGGCTTCGGCACATGGTTCTCTTCAAGAATCACGGTCTGCGAGCCGGTGCTACGATCAGTCATTCCCACAGCCAGATTATTGCCGTCCCCCTGGTGCCGCCGGTGACGGTGACGGAACTGGGTGTCTGCCGGGATTTTTTCGATCAGAAGGGCCGCTGCATATTCTGCGACCTCATTGATTTCGAGTTGTCCAGTGGGGAGCGGATCGTTGCCGAATCGGCCGACTATGTCCTGTTTACCCCCTTTGCGTCCTGCCTCCCCTTTGAATTGCGACTGTTCCCGAAGAAGCACTGCCACGACTTTGCCCTGCTTGCCGACGGGGAACTTGAATCCCTGGCCGCCGCCATGCTGGATATGCTTGGCCGCCTCAAAAAGTTTCTGAAGGACCCCCCCTACAATTTCATCCTCCACACGGCGCCTTCCCTGGAGCCTCGGCCCGGCAAGCCGGAGTTCTGGTCGTCCATCGCCTATGATTATCACTGGCACATTGAGCTGGTGCCGCGCATAACCCCCATTGCCGGATTTGAATGGGGTTCCGGTTTTCATATCAATCCCACTCCACCCGAAGAGGCCGCGGCATTTCTTCGTGGAGCACACCAGTAGCCCCCCTCGGCGGAATATCATCGCTCCGGTTGCCGTGGCGATGTGCCCCCGGTATAATGATCCGCCGTGCTGAAGAATTTTGACATCATGGCGCCTTTGGATTATAACAGGCTCAGTTGACTTCGCTGTCACTGATTCTCATGAGACAAAATTTACCAGACTGGATTGTAGGGGATAGATATGAAGCTGCTCTTTGTCGCCTCGGAAGTTGCTCCCTTTGCAAAAACCGGCGGCCTGGCCGACGTGGTCGGTTCCCTGCCCAAGGCGCTCAAGAAAAACGGCCATGATGTGCGCATTATCATGCCCTATTACCAGTGTGTGGATCGGAGCGAGTTCAACATCAGGAAGGCGCGGAAGGGGTTTGAGGTGACCATTGATGGTCTCCGGCACAAAACCTATCTCCGCCAGACCATGCTGGGCGACATTCCGGTCTATCTGTTCGAAAAAAAAGAGTTCTTCTTCCGGCCGTACCTGTACGGGCCGCCGGAGGGGGATTATCCCGACAATGCCCGGCGCTACGGTTTCTTCTGCCATGGCGTGCTTGATCTGCTCAAACGGCTCGATTTCCGCCCCGATATTATCCATTGCCATGACTGGCAGTCGGCTCTTGTTCCCTTTCTCATAAAACACGAACACCAGGATGATCCGTTCTTCATGAAGACGGCCCTGGTGTATACTATCCATAATCTGGCCTATCAGGGGCTCTTCGAGCAGGGTGCCCTGACCGACCTGGGGCTCGACCCGGGCTATTTCACCATGGATCAGCTCGAGTTTTACGGCAGAGTCAACCTCATGAAGGGGGGGATACTTGCCGCCGATGTGGTCAACACGGTATCCGATACCTATTGCAGGGAAGTCCAGACCGAGGCACACGGGTGCGGCCTGCAGGGCGTGCTCCAGCAGCGGGGACGCGATCTGTACGGCATCCTCAACGGCATCGACTACCAGGAGTGGGATCCAGCGGCGGATCTGCACTTGTACAAGAACTACACGGCAAAAACCCTGGCCGGGAAGGCAGCCAACAAAAAGGCCCTGCAGAAATCCCTCGGCCTGGAGCCGGCGGCCGATGTGCCGCTTCTGGCCATGGTTACCCGCCTTTCCGCCCAGAAAGGCATCGATCTCCTGGAACCGCTGCTCCCCCGTCTCGTCTCGGAGCGGCTTCAACTGGTGCTGCTCGGCACGGGTGATGAGCGATACATGACCATGTTCAGGGAGTTTGCCGCAACCGGGGCAGCCAATGTGTCGATTCACCTGGATTTTGACCAGACCCTGGCCCGTCGGATCTACGCCGCCAGTGACCTGTTCCTCATGCCGTCCCATTACGAACCCTGTGGTCTGGGGCAGCTTATTGCATTCCGTTACGGGGCGGTGCCCGTTGTGCGCCGGACCGGCGGGTTGGCCGATACGGTCTTTGACCGGCGGGACGGGATCCGCGAGCCGAACGGCTTCTCCTTTGACGATGCCACGCCCGAAGCGTTCTGGGATGCCATCTGCCGTGCCCGAACGGCGTTTGCCGACCGGAAGGCGTGGAACACTATGGTAAGAACCTGCATGACTGCCGATTATTCCTGGGAACACTCGGCCGGTGAATACGAAGCGCTTTACGACACTGCGCTGAAGAAAGTGCACTACTGACCGCCATGACACCTGCACCTGAAGAACTGGCTGAACTGGCCAGGGAAATACAGACGCTTATCAAGGAAAATAAACGGTTTCTGGAACGGATCCGCAGCGAGGAGTTCATGCCTGAAGAAGGCGAGGAAGACGATGTGACTGCTGCAGCGGATTTTGAGGAGTTGTAGTCAGGGCAGTTCTTTTCCTGCTGAAAGGACAACGCCCCTGCGGGCAGAAGCTCGCGGGGGCGTTGTCCTTTCAGTCATGCCATCATGGGCCGTACTTTAGATTCGCTGTGGCGTCAAAACCGGCGGCGCACACCGGTTGACCAGGGCGATAAAGTCCATTATCAGGCGATAGGTGAGACCCCAGAGTGCCGGTTCACCGGGATAGGGAAGCTGGATGCCCGGATGGCGCAGGGTTTTCCCGAAGAACCATACGACATGTTCACCGTGGCGGTTCGGGTCGGCGAGGTCGGCCAGGGAAATCCAAAAAGCATCAGCCACTTCTTCATCCATCAGGCGGAAGGGGCTGATGGCGTCCAGCAGATAGACATGGCAGGACACATGGATGGGAATCCGGCTGCCGGCAATGTCGGCGAGATGTCCCAGGTATTCGCCGCCGCGCAGGTCAATGCCAACCTCTTCAAGGGTTTCCCGTTCGGCCGTGGCACGGGGGTCACCGTCGCCGTTTTCCACCCTGCCGCCCGGAAAACTGATATTCCCCGACCAGGGATCGTGTTCATTGTCGGCCCGCTTGATAAACAATACCTGCAGGTCGGTATCGGTTTCCCTGAGGATCAGGGCTACCGCAGCCCGGGTTCCCCCCGTGGCGGAACATGGTTCGGGAACGTGACCGTTGAACAGTTTCCGCAGGTTTTCTCGTGAGATCATGGGCAATCCAAACTGCTGAGCGGGATTCGGCGGCGGGAATCTGTGCGGGCCATAGTAGCGCCTTCTGCCGGTGGTGACAACGGTAATTTCCCCCTTGACCGATAGGCCGGCCGGGGGCGTGTACGGCACGGAAAGCTTTTGACAGGAAACCTGCTTTCCGCTAGTGTCCTTCAGGTGCCGGTCGGGTGCCCGCCAACCGGCAGGAAGCTCAATTCCCCAACGGAGGTTCCATGATCAGTTGTCAGAAAAAGACCCTGGCGAATGGCTTGCGG
>CAYSWG010000183.1:0-5446 GCA_964434465.1 uncultured Geobacteraceae bacterium | reverse complement strand
CAGATAGGCCGGTTTCACTTCGGACACCAGACCAGCGCCCCGCCCGAGTAATAGCACCCTGAGGGGTCAATGGCCGTGCCATCGTTGAAATAGCGCCAGCCGTTCGAGAAGGACGAGCCGTCGCCGTCGAAGATTTCCGACACCCAGCCGGCCGGCTTTGCACCTGGCGATTCCGTCGCGCCAGCGCCGACTTTCACGGAACGAACGATCAGCAACGCGGCGACACCCGCCAGCGCCAATACCAACACTTCCTCGGTTTTCATCATGCCATCCCCAAATCTGCCAGAATTTGCGCGAAGTAGTTGCGCGTTTCAGTCGGCGCGCGCCCCAGCCCTTTTCGCGCGACGTTGCCCTGCCCCCAGTTGTACGCGGCCAGCGCCTGCTCCCATGTTCCAAAGCGCCTATACAGGCCCGCCAGATAGCGCCCCGCCGCCGGTATCGCCTGATACGGATTCAGCGGATCAATGCCCATTTCCCGCGCCGTGGCCGGCATGAATTGCGCGATGCCGAGCGCCCCGGCCGGCGACCGCGTTGCCCCGCTGATAATGTCCGGCCGGTAGCGGCTTTCCTGCCACAACAGCCGCGCCAGCATGTTGCGCGGCAGTCCGTTCGCGGCTTCCGCGTCGCGAACTGCGCTTATGTACTGCGCCGGGATTTTCGATTCAGACCACATAACCCCCCCGACCGCATCCGCTACCACGTCCGACACAGAGGCCAGCGCATCCGCCAGCGGCGACGCATCGGCCGCCGTGGTCGCGTCCTGCGCGGCTTGCGAATCTCTCACGTAGAGCACCCATGCCGCCGCCGTGAGGATGCCCGCCGCGCCGATCAATGCCACCCGCATTCATCAGACCCCCAGCGCCGCCAGTTCGACCCGCAGCTCGTCCGCCCGCGCGTTGAGCGTTGCGAGCCTGGTATCGTCCGCCTGCTTGCCCTTGCCGGCCGCCTTGGCCCGCAGCGCGCGAATCGAATCGAGATCGAGGCGCGACAGTTCCGCGATGATTTCGGCCTTGCGTTTCAGCGCCGCCAGCGCTGCGGCATCCGGCCCGGAATAAGCGGCGACCGCGCCGAACTCCCCCGCCAGCGCCCGCGCGTGCATTTCGCGGCCGAACAGCTCCACGTCACCGGCCGATGCCGTGAAAGGAATCCAGCCGTGCACCGGATGATTGATTTCCAGATCGATTTTCGTCCCTGATGCATTCGATATTTTTGGGTTTCTCACTTTGCCACCCACCCCTATGCAATACGCTGGAATAATGCGCCGTTGTATGACGACCCGCCAGAGATCAATCCCAGCGCCCGCCACGTTCCCGACATAGTCGCCACCGAGTCAGCATAACCAACCACGCCGAAGAATCCATTCGCTGCAGATACCGCCATCCCAAAGCCTAAAAGACCACTTCCCGCATATGTATTCCCCAACACTATCGACAGCCCCAACCCATCTCGCATAGCAATAGCGAAACTCCCGACAGCCCCCGCGCCATTGTCGAGCTTAACGAAATTCATCGATTGAGATAGCGGCATGGCTTACCCCGCTACCACCACGACGTTTGCATTACTGGCAATGTCGCCAATGGCATTCACGGCAGCGGTCAGAATGTTACAGTTCAATTCGTAAGACCCACCCGGCGGAATGCGCACCCCGTTCGCCTGCGTCGCGGCCGCGCCGAAGTTGATCCATATATTCCCGGTCGAGTCCTTGTTTTGAATCAGCAGATATGAGCGCGACGCATTGGCCGCGACCAGTTGCGCGCTGGCATTCGTCACCGTCGCGGCCGCGTTGCTTCCGATCGCGCGTGTCGGCACCAGCGAAGTGACCTGCACGTTCCCCTGCGGTGGCGCGTCATATCGAACGTCGTTGCCCAGCCGCATGACGAAGGCGACCGCGCCTCCGCCCGTCGATCCGATGCGCACCCGGTCGAAGATCAGTGCCGACCGCTCGGCATAGCCCGCGCCGACGTTTTCGGCCCGCGCGACCTCGCGGCCCTGCGCGTAGAAAATCACGGTGATGTCCGTCGTCGGTGCCTTCATCACGCGAAGAAAATCCGCCGCTTCCGTAAATTCGACGGCGACCCCGGCCGCCAGCGTCAATTCTTGATACATGCTATGCCCTCGCCTTTCGAGACAGCACGAACGCGCCCGCCGCTGCGACGGCCAACACGATCATGGTTTTCTGGTCAATGGTGCCTTGTTGATCCGCCGCCGCCGCGTTGATCGTTTCGAGTTGCGCCAGCGATGCGCTTTGCGTTTTCTCGATCATGCTGCCGGCCCCGGTAAAGAGCTTGTCCGCCAGCCCGAGCAACTGCGAGAAACCGGCCCCGGCCGTGGCATCCGCCGCCGACACGGTATCGAGCGCCTTTTTCACGATGTCGCCATCGAGCGCGTTGACCGTCACTGTGGACGAATCCGACGATATGCCGATGCCTTGATCGACCACCATGCGCTTGTCCGTGGCTTGAGTCGTCGTCGAATTGCTGCTTGACGAACCGCCACCACCGCCGCCGCAGATCAAGCGGCCCGCCTCGATCCGCGTTACCGAATCCCCGAGCGGTTCGCCCATGCGCTCAAGTTGCCGCCTCGAATAATTCACAATTCCCGCCTCATTACGAATTCCTGCGGCAGATAGCCCGCCGCCCTCAAGATGCGCACCAGCGCCGGCCGCGCCGTATGAACCCGCACCGCGCGACAACCGGCAAAGCGTTTTTCCATATGCGGCAGCAGCGCCGGCAGCGATTCGAGCGGCCCGACCGCTGCGACGATCACGCCCTCGTCGCCATCCACCCGCAGCACGAATGCCGCGCGCATTGCGCCGCTTTCTGCCAGCGCGACGAACAGCACCGCGCGCCCGCTTTCGACCTGACAACCGACCTGTTCCAGCGCCCCGGCGACCGTGAAGCACGGCCGCAGCAGTTCCGCCGCTTCCGGCGACCACTGCGCCGAAAGCACGGTCAGCTTTTCCGGGTACTTTTCCATGCCAGCGCGGCGACGACGACCGCCCCGAAGATCAGCCACGGCGACAACGACAAGCCCGACGTTCCGCCCTGCGCCTCGCTTCCGCCGGTCGCTACCGTCCAGTTCCCAAAATCGAAAGTCTGGTCTAGATTCTGCACCGCCGTCGAAGGCGCGGCAGGCGCTGGCGACAAGGCCGCAGATAGCACCTGTGACCCCGCCATCAGCAGTTGAGCAGACGTCAACGGCTCCATTACTTCGCCAGCGCCCAAACGAGCAGCGCCGCACCGGCCAGCAGCAGCAGCGAACTATTTGACGACTGCCCATACTGCGGTAACGTGGCTAACCGCTGGCCCTCGATGTAGCGCCGACCATCTGCGCTTTGTTGCATCAACGTCGATGCCGACCACGTATTGACGACCGTTCCGGCCAGCCCTTGCAGCGTCGCGCCCCAGCCATCAGACCACGAAGCCGCAGGAACCGGCGCGGCCGGCGACCAGACTTTTTCACCTCGGTAATAATAATTCCCCGATGAATTGTCGATCACCGTGCCGTCGTCGTAATAGTCCCAGCCGTTCCAGCTTTGAATCAGGCTTGCCATGACTCGGCCCTCCCGATCAGATGTTGCCGAGCGTGTCGAGATATTCGACGATGATCGTTCCGTTGCTGGCGGCACTGAATGTAAGCAGCCATTCCAGCGACTTCGCATCGCGTGTATCCAGCGCCTTGCGAATGTTGCCGTCGACGCAGAAATCGATGCAGTAGCAATTCGACTGCGGAACGCGGCCGAACTGTGTTTGCATGAACTCGTTTTCTGCTTGCAGCGATTCATGGATCACAAGGCCATCTTGCTTGACGGTCGCGCCGGTCATTGTTCCGGTATGGAAAACGAATACCCGTTTGATTACCGCGCCCGACTGCGGCCCGAACGGCACCGTAAACGGCAGCGTGCCGCCGCTGGCGATGCTGAAGGGATAGGTCAGCAGCTTGCGCAGCAGCGGCGCGAACGGAGCAGCGGCCCCGGCGCGGTCTTTCTGCGCGGCCGATTCGGTCAAAATCGGAGTCAGTTGCGGCGCGGTCGCGCCCGCGATGGTCACTTCCGAAGTGATGTTCGCCACACCCACCGATGTATCAAAGGCCGACACGGCGCGATCAAACTCCGACAACAGCCGCTCGTTATAAAACATAATGTCGAGATATGCGGCATTCGCGGCCTTACCGGAATAGGCGTTAATGGCTTCCAGTTGCGTTCCGGTTCCCTCAACGATAACCTTGCCATTGGCCTTGATCTTGATATTCGACAACATGGCCTTGGTCAGCGACGTTCCGCCGAGCTTCAGTGTCAACTTGTCGAGCGTGCGCCCCGGCGTGATGTTGTTGGTAGCGGTACCCGACGCGACGACGTTCGAGAACGGCAGACCATAACGGATGAGTTTGTTGATACCCATGTCGGCTCCCGATTACAGAACGGCGTTGACGTAGGGAATGCGCTTGGCAACCATAACCGCACCCACGGCGACGGCACCGGCCTTAACCACGCCCGAGCCGAACTTGTAAGCGGCAAACACGGCGGCACCGGCAATCGCCAGCGCCATGATTTGTTCTTGCGTCATTTCGATATTCTCCGAAAATGTTGGAATTGACCGCCCGCCCCCCGAGCAGTTGCCGCGAAAGTACCGGCGAAAAAAAACCGCCTCAAGAGGCGGTATCCGTTCCGGTTCCCGATACCGGGCATCCTTCACTAAAATTTCAGCTTCCCGCGCGTGAATTGTTGTTGGTGCGCGTCATACCTCACGAATTCGAGCGGCTTTAGACCCTCGATTTCCGCTTCCGGTATGCGCGTTTTTCTCGACAGGTAGCGAACATCGTCCCCGCTCGACTGGCGGAAGATGACGAATTCCGAAGCATTGCCGACCGCCGTTTTATCGGCTTCCGCCCAGCGTTGCGAGATCGCGTAGATCGTTACACCGCGCTTGAGTCCGCGCCTGAGCAGGATGCCCCAGTTCCCCGGCGCTTTCGCTGGCGTCGTCACGTCCGCCAGTTCCTCGGCAATAGCCACCAGCGGCCCCGACCAGCGGCCCGCATACTGCACGCATCCGGCCCAATAGCCGAATTCTGTTTGCAGATCGCCCCCGGCGACATAGGCGGCGCGCACCGGCCCCGGCGACTGCGCCAGCCGCAGCAGTTCCGCGCGACTGGTGACACGCCGCCACCCCGGCAGCGCCGACCATTGATCCTCCACGTCCCACGCGAAAGCCCGCGCCGCGCGACCGGCCTGCTTGCGCACATAGGCGGTTTTGCCCGACCTAGACGCGCCGCCAATGACGATCAGCCGGCCATCATCGGTTTTCATGCCGCCGCCGCCAGTTCCGCGCTTACCCCTTCCGGCGATGGAATCGGCGCACCGAATACCACCGTCTTTTGATTGACCGCGCCGGTATCCGATACCGTTGCCCCGCCGGTATCCGGCAATGCCCCGCCCGCCCCTTGCTGC
>CAYSWG010000182.1:0-5450 GCA_964434465.1 uncultured Geobacteraceae bacterium | reverse complement strand
GGCAGCGATCGGGTGCTTGCCGCAATGAACAGGGGCTACACCCGCCGGGAGTATCTTGAAAAGATCAACGCCCTGAAAGCGGCCCGTCCAGGGATCCAGATTACCGGAGACATGATTGTCGGCTTCCCCGGCGAGACCGAGGAGGAATTTGGCGAGTCCCTTTCTCTCATGGAAGAGGTGGGCTATGCCGATCTCTTTTCCTTCATCTTTTCCGCACGGCCTGAAACCGCGGCGGCCACGCTGCCCGATACCCTGCCCCGGCGGGACAAGCAGGAGCGCCTTGACCGGCTCCAGCGCCGCCAGCAAGAGATGACCATGGAACGGCACCGCAGTTTCGTCGGTTCCTGCCAGGAGGTGCTGGTGGAGGGGGTGAGCAAGCGAGGCGATCAGCTGTTCGGCCGCACCAGCGGCAATCGGATCGTCAACTTTGCCGGTGACCCTGGCCTGGTTGGCACTATTGTTACCGTACAAATTCGCGAAGCGTTTCAGAACTCGCTTTTGGGGGAACTGTCCTGAGCAGCGCGTGCTGCTGCTTTTCTCTGTTGTAACACCAGGCCGTTTTTTCCAATGCGTCATTGTCAGGACGCAGGTACGTCGTCTTTGTCCCGTGGAGGCACCATGCAAGAACAATCCCTGCAGTTTTTGCGAGCACTGATCGAAGCGCCCAGCCCTTCCGGGTACGAGCAGCCGGCCCAGCGGATTTTCCGCGAGTATGTGGCGCCCTTTGCCTCGGTTACCGGTGACATGATGGGCAATGCCATTGCCGCTATTGACGGTGTGGGCGAGCGCCGGTCCCGGGTCATGCTTGTCGGTCATTCCGACGAAATCGGCCTGCTCGTCAAATACATCGACGATAATGGGTTCCTCTTCTTTGGCGCCATCGGTGGTGTCGACCCCCAGATCACCCAGGGACTGCGGGTTTCGGTACACACGAAGAATGGTCCGGTTCCCGGCGTGATCGGCAAGAAGCCCATACACCTCCTGGAGCCCAAAGACCGGGAAACGGTGGTCAAGCTGGATGCCCAGTACATCGATATCGGCGCTGCCAACCGTCAGGAGGCCGAGGCATTGGTGCGCATCGGTGATCCGGTGACCTTTGCCGTTGGCCTTGAACAGCTCTGCGGCGATCGGGTGGCGGCGCGGGGCTTTGACGACAAGGCCGGCAGCTTTGTGGTTGCCGAGGTGCTTCGTGCCGTGTCCATGTCGGGCCGGGAGTTGCCGGTGGATCTGTTCGGTGTGTCGTCCGTCCAGGAGGAGGTGGGCCTGCGCGGCGGCACGACCAGCACCTATGCGGTCAAGCCGGATATCGGCATCTGCGTGGAAGTTGATTTCTCCACTGACCAGCCCGATGTTGACAAGAAGTTGAATGGCGATGTAGGACTCGGCAAGGGGCCGGTGCTGCCCCGTGGCGCTAACATCAACCCGGCACTGTTCGACCTGCTGGTGGATACGGCGGAGCGGGAAAATATTCCCGTGCAATTCACGGGGCATCCCCGACCGGCCGGTACCGACGCCAACGTAATGCAGATCAGCCGCAACGGTGTAGCTACTGCCCTGGTGAAGATTCCCCTCCGCTACATGCACACCCCGGTGGAGGTGCTGTCCCTGGCCGATCTGGAGAATGCCGTCCGGCTGATTGCCGCCACGCTCTACCGAATCGGCGCCCGGGAGACCTTCATCCCCGGGTGATGGTCCTTGCCGACCGATCTGCCCGATACTGCGAGCCTTTTGGCTTGACTTGCCCACGCGCCTGTACTATTCGTACTTCAGTCCGTGTCCGTACAAAGGAGTTCGTTATGATAGAAGAGACCATACAGGAAGCCCTGACCTTTGATGATGTGCTGCTCGTTCCCGCCTATTCCGATGTACTGCCGGCGGAAGTCGATCTTTCCACCCGGATTTCCCGGAATATTCCTCTCAATATCCCCCTGATCAGTGCCGCCATGGATACGGTCACCGAATCGCGCACTGCTATCTGCATGGCCCGGGAAGGGGGGATGGGGATCATCCATAAGAATTTTTCCATCGAGACCCAGGCCCTGGAGGTTGACAAGGTCAAAAAGAGCGAGTCGGGGATGATTGTCGATCCCATTACCATGCGTCCCAACCAGAAAATCCGTGAGGCTCTGGAGATGATGGAGCGCTACCGTATTTCCGGCGTGCCCATTACCAGACCCGATGGGAAGCTGGTGGGAATTCTTACCAACCGCGACCTGCGGTTCGAGACCGAATTGGACCTGCCCATATCGGCGCGCATGACCAAGCGAAATCTTGTGACCGTACCGGTGGGGACCACTCTGGAAGAAGCCAAGGAGCATTTGAAGCACACCCGGGTCGAGAAGTTGCTGGTGGTGGATGACGAAAAGAATTTGAGGGGTCTCATTACCATCAAGGATATCGAGAAGGTCAAGAAGTACCCCAATGCCTGCAAGGATGTCCTTGGCCGCCTGCGGGTAGGCGCAGCAGTTGGCCCGACCGTTGATATGCTCGAACGGGTCGATGCCCTCTGCAAGGCGGGTGTCGACCTGATCGTTATCGACACGGCCCACGGCTTCTCCCAGATGGTCATCGATGCCGTCAGGACGGTTAAGGAACGCTATCCCGAGGTGGATCTGATGGCCGGCAACATTGCCACGGCCGAGGCGGCTGAAGCCCTGATTACCGCCGGGGTCGATGCCATCAAGGTGGGCATCGGCCCGGGTTCCATCTGCACCACCAGGGTTGTGGCCGGGATCGGTGTGCCGCAGATTACCGCCATCAGCGAGTGCGCCCGGGTTGCACGGCAGTATAATATTCCGGTCATTGCCGACGGTGGCGTCAAGTATTCCGGAGACATTACCAAGGCCGTTGCCGCCGGCGCCGATGTCATCATGATCGGTTCACTGTTTGCCGGCTCCGAAGAGTCACCGGGCGACACCATTCTTTTCCAGGGTCGCGCCTACAAGACCTACCGGGGCATGGGCTCCATCGGCGCCATGAAGGAGGGGAGCAAGGACCGCTACTTTCAGGCTGAAGTTGACGTGGAAACAAAACTGGTTCCGGAGGGTATCGAAGGGCGCGTTCCCCTGCGCGGCCCCCTCTCTTCCACCGTACATCAGCTTATGGGCGGCCTGCGCGCCGGCATGGGCTATACTGGTTGCCGCACCATCAAGGAGCTCCAGCAGAAACGGCGCTTTGTCCGCATTACCGGCGCCGGCCTGAAAGAATCCCACGTCCATGACGTGATCATTACCAAGGAAGCGCCCAATTACCGGGTTGAAAACTGATTATGACTGCAGATATACACAGCGAAAAAATTCTCATCCTTGATTTCGGTTCCCAGGTGACCCAGCTCATTGCCCGTCGTGTTCGCGAGCAGAGCGTCTACTGCGAGATACATCCCTATACCCTGTCCTTGGACACTATTCGTGCCTACGCTCCCAAGGGGATTATCCTGTCCGGCGGGCCGTCCAGTGTCTATGACGCCGACGCGCCCCATTCCGACCCGGGCGTTTATGACCTTGGTGTGCCGGTGCTTGGCATCTGCTACGGTATGCAGCTCATGACCCATCAGCTGGGCGGCCGGGTCGAGCGATCGTCCAAGCGGGAATACGGCCGGGCCATGACGGCCCTGGACGATGTACAGGACCTCTTTGCCGGCTTCGGCGACAAGGCCGAGGTCTGGATGTCCCATGGCGACCGCATCGAGGATCTGCCGCCCGGTTTCGGCCGTATTGCCCACACGGAGCACTGCCCCGTGGCGGCCATGAAGGACCCGATCAGACGCTTCTACGGTGTCCAGTTTCACCCGGAAGTGGTGCACACGCCCCGGGGCGAGGAGATGCTCGGCAATTTCCTCTTCTCGGTCTGCGGCTGTCGACCCACCTGGACCATGGCCGGCTTCATCGAAACGGAGATCGAGGATATTCGCCGCAAGGTGGGAGATGGTCGGGTGATCTGCGGCCTGTCCGGCGGAGTGGACTCCTCCGTTGTCGCCGTGCTTATTCACCGGGCCATCGGCGACCAGTTGACCTGCGTATTTGTCAATAATGGTCTGCTGCGCAAGGATGAAGCGGAGAAGGTGGTCAACCTGTTCACCAAACATTTCCAGATTAATCTGAAGTATGTGGATGCTTCTGACCGGTTTCTCGACCGATTGGCCGGAGTGACTGATCCGGAGCAGAAGCGGAAAATCATCGGCAACGAATTCATCTATCTGTTCGAGGAAGAGGCGAAGAAGCTGGGCAAGGTTGATTATCTGGCCCAGGGGACCCTCTACCCGGATGTGATCGAATCCGTTTCCACCAAGGGGCCGTCGGCGGTCATCAAGAGTCACCACAATGTGGGCGGTCTGCCGGAAAAGATGAATCTGAAACTTCTGGAGCCGGTGCGGGAACTGTTCAAGGATGAGGTGCGGCTGCTGGGTCGCGAGCTGGGCATGCCCGACGAGGTGATCCATCGCCAGCCGTTCCCGGGGCCGGGTCTGGCCATCCGCTGCATCGGTGAAGTGACTGCCGACCGACTGGAAATTCTTCGGGAGGCCGATGCGGTGGTCCTGGACGAAATCCGTAAGGCCGGGCTCTATCGGGAAATCTGGCAGTCATTTGCCGTGCTGCTGCCGGTGCGTACCGTGGGGGTCATGGGTGATGCGCGGACCTATGACTACACGATTGCCCTGCGGGCGGTGAACTCCGTGGACGGCATGACCGCCGATTGGGTCAAGCTGCCCTATGAGCTGCTTGGCAGTATTTCATCGCGAATCATCAATGAAGTGAAGGGTGTTAACCGGGTGGTTTACGATATCAGTCAGAAGCCTCCCTCAACCATCGAGTGGGAATAACCCCGGTTTATCGGCCCGGAATGGCAATCGACTGTCCATTACCGGGCCTTTTTGTACTGAACTGCGTATCTCATGAGGAGGTCTGCTGCCATGGAAGCAAGGCGTTTCAGCCGGGTCGAGTATGGTGAGAGTTGCGTTGTGGAGTACGGGAGTGTTTCCGTAACCTCGCATCTGCGGAATATCTCCCTGCGTGGTGCCCTGGTGGAGCTGGGCAATGGTATGGGGTGTCGGAAGGGAGACCGCTGCCGGTTGCTGTTTCACCTGGGGAACCCCGACTATCTGATGCAGTTTGGTGGAGAGTTTGTCCATGTTCGCGGCCGGTTGACCGGAATCCGCTTTGTCGAAGCCGACCTGAATACCATGTTTCATCTGCGGAATCTTCTGGAAGCCATAACCGGCAATACCGACCAGCTGATGAGGGAGATCGATCTGCTCTTTGAAGATGAGCAGCTCTTTTTCGGCACGCTGCGCCAGTGAGCTGCCTCTTCCCTACTTCGGGATGGAAAGGAATCTGCCTGGACCATGACCAGAACACCTGCCGTTGACCTCGTCATGTTCGACCTGGATGGCACCCTGGTGGACAGCGTGTACCAGCACGTGACCGCGTGGCAGCGCGCGTTCGCCGAGATCG
>CAYSWG010000181.1:1536-5461 GCA_964434465.1 uncultured Geobacteraceae bacterium | reverse complement strand
TGAACATAGCGGCTCTCGCCATGCTTAGTCCTGAATTCCACGGCGAAATCCTTAACGTAGCCGTTGGCGAACAAGAGCTTGAGGAAAACTTCCCGGGTTTCCGGTTGCCGGTAGATCTGGGTGGCGATATCAATTTCGAACAATTCCTCTTTGCTGTAGCCGAGCAGTGTGCTTGCGGAGGGGTTTACATCGAGTAGGCGGGCATCGGCATCAAATACGAAAATGACATCTCTGGATGCCTGGTATATGTCACGATATTTTTTTTCCGATTCCCGCAGGGCATCTTCCATGCGTTTGCGATAGGTAATGTCCGTGTGGGATCCGGCTATCCGGCTCGGGTTGCCAAGGGGATCTCGCAAGCATGCTCCACGGCTGTGTATCCAGCGGTAACTGCCATCCTTTGCACGTAATCGGAATTCCACCTGGTAAACGGGGATAAGGCCGTCCAGATACCAGCTGAGCGTATTCATGACCCGCTTGTGGTCATCCTCATGGATCCGCGACTTCCATTCATTGAAATCGTCGGGTATTTCGTGGTCATCGTAACCCAGGATGCTTTTCCAACGCGGTGAGAAGTGGACTTCACCGGTTTCGAAATCCCGATACCAGATACCGTCATTGGCACCGGCAACGGCAAGGGCAAACCGTTCTTCACTCTTGCGCAGGGCCACTTCGGTTTTTTTTCGTTCGGCAATTTCGTCGAGGAGTTTGGTGACGGTTTCTTTCAGCAGCTTGGTTCGGTCTGCCACGCGGCGCTCAAGTTCCGATTGGAGCGTGCGCAGTTCGTTTTCCATGGTTTTGCGTTCGGTAATATCGATGCCCAGTTCCAGCACCAGAAGGGTTCCGTCGGAATCAACGAAGGGATAGTCGAGGACTTCGTAAGAGAGGCCGTCCATGGGGCAATGCCACTCCCAGCGTTGCTGTGCCTTGCTCTTGAAAACGTCAAAGGTCTTGCAGTGGGCGCAGGGGACCGGGCTGCCGCGAAGCACTTCGTGACATTTCCGGCCGTTGGGGTTGCCAAACTGTCTGCGGAAATAGCGGTTTGCGAAACGGATGGTATGGTCGGGCGCCTGGAGGTAAACGTAGGCCGGCAGCCTGTTCAACAAAGAAAACAATCGCTGTTGCTGTTTCTTGAGAGTTGATTGTGCCTGCTGGAATTTTCTGTCGGCGATTTCCAGTTCCTGAACTCTTTTACGAAGCACCAGGTTTTCCAGTTTGAGGTGCTCCAGCAAGTCAGTGTTCATGTCCTGCATTACCGGGGTTTCCTTAACCGTCTCACGTAAAGTTCCTGCAGCACTTTTCGAGGGTCTTGTTCCGTTAGCCGGAGCGGCGGTGGTTTCCATCGGAAAAGCGTACAGTCTCGAGTATTATTACCCTATTGCCGGGAAAAGACAACATGCCAATTGACACGGGGCGGGAAAAATGGGATTTATGACCGGCACCGAAGTACCAGCATACATTCAGCAAAGGAGATCCCCATGTCAGATGAGCAAAATCCCCGGGTCCTTATGGAGACTTCCATGGGAAGCGTTACCATTGAACTGTTCAAGGACAAGGCGCCCATATCGGTCCGCAATTTCCTTTCCTATGTCAAGGATGGATTTTACGACGGACTGGTGTTCCATCGGGTCATCAAGGATTTTATGATCCAGGGTGGCGGAATGGATGCCGCCATGCAGCAGAAGAAAACAAAGTTTGCCATCAAGAACGAGGCGGCTAACGGTCTGTCCAATACGCGGGGCACGGTTGCCATGGCACGAACCCAGGTTGTCGACAGCGCAACGTCACAGTTTTTCATTAATGTCACCGACAATATTTTTCTCGACTACCGAGGCAAGACCCCGGACCTGTTCGGCTATGCGGTGTTCGGCCAGGTTATTGACGGCATGGAAATCGTCGACGCCATTCGCCAGGTGAAAACCGGCTCAAAGATGGGGCATAGTGACGTGCCTGTTGATCCGGTGGAAATTGTCTCCATAACACTTGTCGAATAGACCATTCAGTTGTGCCGGGCAATGAAGTTTTGCACCAGAAACGGCCATGGGGTTTCCCATGGCCGTTTCTGGTGTTGGTGCATTTCTGTGAAAACCTCTGTGTTGCCGGAATTATGCTTCCTTGGACCAGAGTCCGTGCAGATTGCAGTACTCGCGGGCGGTCACTGTGCTTGCAGCTACCGTGAATACTGCTTCAGGTGCTTGGCCCGGTTTGAGGAACTGTCGGTAGGCTTTGCCGTCGGCAATGATCTCGATCCACTCGATATAGTGCTTTTCTTCCATGGGGTGGGCGACGCTGCCAACCGCTACGGTGATGGTGTCTCCATTTTTCGTGATGACCGGAACATGTTTTTCCTGGGAAGCATCAACCGTATTTTCCACCACAAGCTTCATGGTTTCGCCGCAACAGACCAATTCGCCGCCGCCGGCATGGAGTACTTCAACAATGTTGCCACAGAGATCGCATTTGTAGATTTCAAGTACGTTTGCCATACATCCTCCAGAGAGATTTTGATAATCGGTAAGCCTGCATTTAATTGATAATAGCCGATGGTTTGCTCCTGCGCAACTGCCGGGGTACTCATTTTTACCTGACATCCCTGTGGAGCACAAGCGGATGTTTTTTTTGCATAGCACAATATAGTTATGTATATTACGTAAGCACTCGGAACGATACAAGGTGTTGTGGCTGAGCATGAGGCCCAGACACAATCAGGGAAGAGAGTTACCATGCACGGTGAAAAAGAGAATATCCACTTGACGGGACGTGTCTGGATCGACAAGGCGCACAGAGAGTTTCTTGGCAGTGACCGGATCGAGTTATTGGACAAAATCCGTCAGTTAGGCTCCATAACGCGGGCGGCCAAGGCGGTTGGTATCAGCTACAAAACAGCATGGGAAATTGTTGATGCCATGAACAACTTGTCGGAGAAACCCCTTGTGGTCCGTTCGAGTGGTGGAAAAGGCGGCGGTGGTACTCATCTTACTGCAGAGGGTCAGAATGTCATAGATTGTTTCCGGGTCATCCAGGAAGAGCATGAGGTATTTCTCGGTAATCTGGCGGCACGGATAGATGATGTTGATGCGGTTTTCACGTTTTTGAAGCGGCTTTCCCTGCGGGTCAGCGCCCGCAATATCTTTGCCGGCGTCGTGACGAAAATCCTCAAGGGCTCGGTTAACAGCGAAGTGGATCTTGTCCTGCCCTGTGGCGATGCCATCTGTTCAATCGTTACCAACGAGAGTGTGGAGAATCTTGACCTGCAAACTGGAAAGCGTGTTTATGCAATCATCAAGGCGTCCTCCGTTATCTTGGGCAGGGATTTGCACGGGTCAAAGCTGAGCGCCGGCAACATCCTCTGTGGTACGGTTTTAAAAATTCTTCCCGGCGCGGTAAATACGGAAATCACCGTCAGCCTCGCCGAAGAAAATACGATTACCGCGGTTATCACCAACGAAAGTTCCCTCTATCTCGGTTTTATCGAAGGAGACCATGCCTGTGCCATATTCCAGGCTGCAAATGTTATTCTTGGAGTGCAGTGATCCCGGTGCCGGGAACTGTCGTGGCGCCTGTTCCCGGAAAGCCCAACCAGTGATGACCTGATAGTCAGTCTGTTTCTCCGACACCTGAAGCAATGTCCTTGACGGTGCCGTACTTTTCCCCCCTGTTGTCCCGAAAGTTCCCCCTGGATATCCATCCCGCCGATTTCTATGGTGCCATGATTGTTTGTGCAGCGTTGGCAATCTGGCAACAGTCCGTTATTTCGCTCTTCTGCTGTTCATCCGATAATGCCCGAGGAAATGCGGTTGACATTAGCCTTGTCGATGGTTAGGTTGCTACAATACAGTAAAGGAGGAAGCTGAACGGCATGCCTAAAACTCTAGACGGAACAATAAAACCCTCGGTAACCGGTACCGGGCAGAATGGCCGGTCC
>CAYSWG010000181.1:0-1521 GCA_964434465.1 uncultured Geobacteraceae bacterium | reverse complement strand
AAGGGTAGTCTGGTGGTTTCCTCAGATATGTTGCCCAAGTTCCTGCCGATTATCCCCCTGAAAATGCGACCGACGTTTCCTGGTATTCTGATACCCCTGGTGGTGAAAGGGGCGGAAAAGGTCTCCGCAATCAAAAAGGTAATGGAACATGGAGACCGGACTATCGGCCTGGTACTCATGAAGGAAATGGACGGTGAAGAGTCTCCTGAAAACCTTCACCATGTCGGGGTTGCCGCCAAGATTCTCCAGGTCATCCATTCTGACGAAGACAGCGTCCATCTCATGCTGAACAACCTTGAGCGATTCATCGTCGAGCAGATCACCATGACCGATGACGGTTTCATTGCCCGGGTTACCTACCACTTCAGCACCGAGCTTTCCGTAAATCCCGAACTCCAGGCCTATTCCATGGCGGTCATTTCGACCCTCAAGGAACTCATCCAGCTTAATCCGCTGTTTTCCGAAGAGACCAAGCTGTTTCTCAATCGGTCCAGTATGGACGATCCGGGGCGCTTGGCGGATTTCGCCGCCAATCTGACCAGTGCCGACGGCCAGGAACTGCAGCAGGTGCTCGAGACATTTGACGTACGGCACCGCATCGACCGTGTTCTTGTCCTTTTGAAAAAAGAGCTGGAAGTATACCGACTGCAGAGCAAGATCACCAAGCAGATCGAGGATAAGATTTCGGCCCGGCAACGGGAGTTTTTCCTCCGTGAACAGCTGAAGATGATCAAGAAAGAGTTGGGTCTGGAAAAAGAGGGCAAGACGACTGAGTTGGAGAAATTCACCGAACGCCTCAAGGATCTTGTCCTGAATGATGAGGCGAGCAGGGCAGTCGAAGAAGAAATGGAGAAGCTTCAACTCATCGAGCCATCGTCCCCCGAGTACAATGTCAGTCGCAACTATCTGGAGTGGTTGACCATTCTACCCTGGGGCACATTCAGCGAAGATTCCTACAAGCTGGACCGGGCACGAAAGATTCTTGACCGGGATCATTACGGCCTCAAGGATGTGAAGGAGCGGATCCTTGAATTCATTGCCGTCGGCAAGATGAAAGGCAATATTTCCGGGTCGATCCTTTGCCTGGTCGGTCCTCCCGGGGTGGGCAAAACCTCAGTGGGCAAAAGCATTGCCGACGCCCTTGGCAGAAAATTCTACCGTTTTTCCCTGGGCGGCATGCGCGACGAAGCCGAGATCAAGGGGCATCGCCGGACCTATATCGGTGCCATGCCCGGCAAGTTCATCCAGGCCATGAAACGGGTCGGCACGGCAAACCCTGTGCTGATGCTGGACGAAATCGACAAGATTGGCGCTTCCTTCCAGGGCGACCCTGCTTCGGCCTTGCTGGAGGTGCTCGACCCCGAACAGAACGCTTCGTTTCGGGATCATTATCTGGATGTGCCCTTTGATCTTTCCAATGTGCTGTTCGTGGCCACGGCCAACCAGCTTGACACCATTCCACCTGCGCTACTGGACCGCATGGAGGTGATCAGGCTGGCGGGTTACATTCTGGAAGAAAAG
>CAYSWG010000180.1:0-5482 GCA_964434465.1 uncultured Geobacteraceae bacterium | reverse complement strand
CAGAGCGCAGGAAACAGGCAGGCAAGCTATTTAACTTATTTGGAGGATGAAACGAACGTCCATTTCGAGAGGGTGAAGACACTTAAACAATCAAAGTCTCCCTCTCTTTTGTTTAATCGGCAGCATCGGCACAGACACAACAGGATAGAGAGGTTGTTTATTACATGTCCACAAAAATTAAAGAAAGGAAAAATTAGGGAACTAGAGGCTGAAAACAGGTTACTTCAAAGGTCTCTTGATGATAATCAACTGATATTCCATTTATCGGAGAATTAATGTGGAAACTAAAATTAAAAATCCAGTTTCTAATTCAGCAATGCTGGAATGGCAATTGCGCAATGTATTATCTGAGTTGTCCCATGTTCAACTTCATTCGCAGGATGAGGATTGCCCATGCTCCCAAACTGAATTAGACCCTCCTGAGTTTTGTTTAGCAAAGCATCTTCTGAATGTTTCAGGGTTGGCTTCTGAGACTGAATTGATGGATGATCCCCATTATGAAATGTGGGCAACTCTAGCCAGTGAAGCTATGGCTCATCATAAGACCGCCAAGGGAATACATTGCAAAGGTGGAACATGGCCGGAATTACCTGAATGGTCAAGGTCGTGGCGGAAAAAAATTGAACCGTTATATTATCACATGTGTAATATTAAATCTGTTAAAAAGGTGAAGGTTCATGATGTTGAAGAGCCTCCAAAGCAGATTTCAAAAGAAGAAATAGACCGGATTTTCCAACTCATGGACACCTGCCAGCGAACGCCGGCAAAATATCAATATTTAGTTGATTTGTTCCAGGATGGTATAGATGAAATTCGATTTGATTTGAGTGACGTGGCGGCCGGCAAAGAAACCAAGCTGGATGAAGTACTGGAACGTCTTGAGCAAGGCGTCAAATCGATTCAGGAAAGTAAGATATTTTTACAATTTATGAAAACTATGAGTAGGTTTCATACTTATAGCACCGGTAATATCATGCTGATTATGCTGCAGAAACCGGATGCTACCCGAGTTGCAGGGTTTAACACATGGAAGGATCTGGGACGATTCGTTAAGCAGGGTGAACGCGGTATTTCTATTTTGGCGCCCTGCTGGAATACCAAACCACGCAAAGTGAAGGTCATTGAAAAAGACCCCGGCACTGGTGAAGAGATTGAAGTTGAAAAAACAGTGTATCCGTCTGCACCCGACCATCGCTATTTCAAAGTTGTGACGGTTTTTGATTATTCACAAACAGGCGGCAAAGAATTACCCATGGTAGAAGTTCCGGTTTTGACGGGCAACGCTACCAGACCTCTTTTTGATAGAGCGAAGCAGTTTGCTAATTCTCAAGGGATAAAAGTTGAGATAAACAATAATCCGGCGCTTCCAGTCAGTGCGTCAACGATGGGATACTGGTACAAGGGCGGAAAGAGCATATGGGTCAGGGCTGACGTTGAGCAGGAGCAGCAGACCAAAACTCTTTTGCATGAAATAGCACATGCCATTTGTGAAATGAACAACTCTCAAAACGCTGAAACGATGGCGGAGAGCGTTGCTTATTGTGCAGCCGCACATTTTGGTTTTGACACGGGCGTCCGATCCTTCCCCTATGTAGCATTGTGGGCGGAAGATATTAAAGTTCTGAGGACCAATCTTGAAGTCATCCGGAAGGTCACCGGTGATATGATTTTGGGTATTGAGAAAGTATCCTCAAAGGAAGATAATGAGCTTCAAGAGCTGGAAAAAGCTTTAAAAAATGTTGAGCACAAATTAGAGAAAAATCCCTATTTGGCTATGGATACTATTATGCATGATGCCCGCGAATGTGGCTGTTCAGTTTGCGTTGATAAAAAAGGCAATCTCAGTAAGGGGCCCGAAGTGTGCGGGTCGGCATCAACTGTAGAGGTGCCATTAACCTGCTCAGGTACAGACGACCGTGTGTTAGCGATACTGCACAACCATCCATCGGGCATTCAGCGTCCGTCTGAAGCTGATTTGATAGTATCCCAAAAACACAATATTGCCGTCTGCATAAAAGTCGAAGGCTCGAAATTGATAAAATGCTTCAAAACATCCGGAAGTTAAACAAGGATCCGTTCCCGAACGAGATTTACTGTCAATGTGTCAAATGTAAAGCGAATTTTGGCGTCTTTGTTATCCTGAAGCATAAAAAGTTTATTAAATCTATTTGCAATCATCCCCAAATTGTCCAACGAAATGGTGCCAGGCCGCTGCATTCGTGTGGTGGTAACCTCAGTTTTTATCTTACAAAATAGACAGTTTTAACCTCGGAAATACCCCACCTTTTCGATATGTTTGAGGCTAAATTATAGACAAATAGGCTCACTCATGGTATAATTATTACTATTAGACAATTAAAAATTACATTAAAAAAAGCTGTTATAAATAAATTAAAAGGAGGCGTAGCATGGCTAAGGTCTGTAAGTACGGAAAGCGCCAAGGCTCCAACAAATGTCGCAAGACTGCCAGGAAATAGCCCCCAATCACGGAATGAAATGAACTGGAGAACCAAATGAAGGAAGGAGAATGTAAAAAAACGAAATCCGGCCGTAAATACTGCAAGCGCAGCGGCAAGGTGAAATTCGTTAAAGGATAGGAATATGGCAGAAGAATCACGAAATATTACCATGGATGAGCTGCAATCAATGATGTCAAAAGCATCAAAGGAGGCCGTTACTGCTAGCTTGTCTGATTTTGAAAACAAACTAAAGACGGTTTATACCGTTGACAACGGACCGGCTAAAACCGCCGAAATTGTTCCTGCTCAAAAAACAGCCGTTATGGCTGACTCTGATTTCACCAAATTGGAGTTTATGGGTATCCCCATCGGACAGGCAGCTATCGGTGGATTTGTGGCAGTCGCGGCCACTGAGCTGGTAGACGGCTTTTTGGCAAAACAGAACGTCTATCTCCGCGGCGGCACCAAACTGGTGGCAGCTTTTGCCGCGGCACGGTACCTGAAGAAAATCAAATTTATTGGAGATGGCGGCGCGAAAGCTGTAGCGCTGTTGATTACATTTGATGCCATCAGGGATCTGATCCCGATCGATGTGTATGCTCAAAAAATGGTGAGCAAAGTAACCGGTAAAACAATGACCGCTGGCCTGGCTGGCAACAACAAAGCAATGAAAGAGATTTTGAAACCGAAATCTGACGAGTATTACACTTTGGCAATGGGAGGTAGGAACTAAAATGAGAAACGTGACAAAACGTATTCCAACAACTTCGACCTGGGTTGCGTCTACTGACCTGGCTCCTGTTGATTTGCCCCGCGAGGGTATCATCACAGAAATAACTATCCGCAGTAACATTACCGCAACATTAACTGCGGCAGCGTATGATGATGTGTTTAGACGCCATATTCAGAATATACGGATTGAGGGCGATGGCGGCCGCGCTTATCTGGGTTTATCTGGCGTTCAAATGAGTAGCTTGCTTGGTCTCTGGAATAATATTGCTTACGGTATGCCAACCGTAACATCTAATGGTGCAGGTGTAGCGTTGTCTGCTCCTGATGTCGGTTCGACTACATTTACGACTATTCACAAATTCCATTGTGGCTCTAATCCACGTGACCCGTTTGATCTGACTGCTGGTATCCCTGCCAGTAAACTGTCAACATTGCAGGCCAGGCTAACAACTACGGTTGCCGCTGTGACTGATGCTGCCGGCCCGATTACCGCCGGAACTTTCCAGTATGAAGTGTGTCAGGTCATGATTGATCCTGTTCCTGGTATGATGACACCGACGGGTAGCACGTTGGTACTACCGACTGTTGGTAACTTCTCTGACTACTCAAACAAAATTGATGTCCCTGCCGGGGCGTTTTTGCGCTCTATTATTATCAGGGTGTTTGACGCAACTGCGACTGTCCCGCGCCGCGTAAACAATAAAGTAACTGGTATCAGGTTAGAGCGTCCCCGGGCTGGAGATTACCTGATTGAACAGAACTTCAGCGAAGCCGGTGCTGCTATGATGATGCGTCATCCTGGAAATTTGTCATCTGGTGACGTAGGCCCGATTGGTGCTATTGCTACCACCCGCCCGTCTCCTGCCGGAGCTATAGACATGGTTCCTGCTGGTTTCGTGATCATCGATCTCAGGCCGTACGGTGATCCTGTGTATGGTTTGGATTTGCGTAATTACCAAACTGGCGATTTCAAACTCGGTCTAACTCATGCTAACTTTGCCGCCGGTGACGCTACCACCATCTATTGGGATCAACTGATCCCCTGGGCTGGATAACATAAACACTAAATACTGAGAACAGTGGGGGGTGAGCGACAACTTCGCTGCATCCCCCACTGTGTAATAAGGGATATGAGCGACAAAACATTATTAATCTTGGTAGGACTTGGGATATTGCTGTATATTGTCTTGCGCAATCAACAATCTACACGTGTCAACAATAATGAAACATGGCGCTGGGTAGATTACAAAGGCCGCGAACGGCAAATAGAAATCACAAGAGACACACATGCTACCTGATGTAAAAAATAAAATATCGCCTGAAGTATATCAATCGATACTACTTGACGAAATATCCGGCAGGCTTGAAGATATAGAAAAACAATTACAGATGCAGCGGCCTGTGGTATATCCGCCCGGCATTTATCCGTTTTCAACCATGTCTCTTGATTTGACATCAGCCAGGACAAATTTTGAGATTGTCATTAAGCATAACATTAAACATTTGTGCTATCACGGTAATACGTTAGCTAATATAACATTACGTATAGACACGATATTAAACGAATCTATTAATATTGCCCAGTTAAAATACATAACCGTGTATAATAATCCACAACGAATATATCTATCGCATCCAGCAATGCCCGGGCAGACATTAACATTATATTTTTGCAGAGAAACACCGGTTGAGATATCTAACACTAATAATGATTTTCAGAGTATACGAGTTTTAACAATACCTGGCAAATTTGTCGGAGCAGGCGAAACAATCGGCACTGCTGTAAATATTAGCTCTGGCCCATGCCTGGCCAGAATCTGGATACGCATTGATACAAATAACAGTATTTTGAATTCGTCTAAAGGGGTTCTAAATAACGGTACTCCATTGTCAATTCAAGTTGCATATGTATTTTATTTACCAATCACATCTGGAGAGTCTATTGATTTTAGTTTTAATACTCAGGGTATTTTTTGGGTTAGTATGACAGTTGATCTAGTTAATGCGCAGTAGGAGATTAATATGTATGTGTCAAATATAAGTATTGTCACAATCAGGTTACACGAAGCTAACAAGAGTTATATTTGGCGGGTACCGGTTGGTACAAAACGTTTTGCGATGCAGTCTCGTGGCGGTGCGGAAATCAGGATATCAACAATTCCTGGTAATGCACAATCACAAACAGAGCCATATTTAACACTAAAAAATAATACATCATACTCTGAGAGCGATTTAAATATACTTGATAATTTGCAATGTTTCTACCTGGCTTCAGCTATTGCGGGTGAGGT
>CAYSWG010000179.1:0-5500 GCA_964434465.1 uncultured Geobacteraceae bacterium | reverse complement strand
GGGGCACGTCGTCTGCCCTGCCCAGGGTGATGACGCCGGCGAGGCGTTTGCCGCACAGGAGGGGCAGAATGAGCGTGCCGAAGCCGGTTTCAGGATCGGTTTCCCCGGCAAGGGGGGTTTTAAGCAGGGCACAACGGCCGGCCGGGCCCTCGCCCAAGCCAATGGCGCAGGCAGCACCGCGAACCGGTCCCGTTGCGGAGAGCATGCGTGACAGTATGCGCCGCTCGGGGTCGAAGGCATGAATGATGACCGACTGCAGGGTGAAGGACTTTCTGATGAAACGGGCGAGAGACTGCAGACGGGCCGCATGGGAGCGGGAGGCGGCATTGGCTATGCGGACCGCGGTACTCAAGAGGGTATAGGTATCCTCGATAGCCATACAATGCCGTTGATCGGTCGCCACTGACCGACAGGAATGGTTACAGGGTTCCGGGCTGACCCTTGCCGAGCTTCTCCATCTTTTCCTCTTCTATCTTGCAGTCGATGCAGAGGGTGGTTACCGGTCGCACCTTGAGGCGTGCTTCGCTGATTTCAACGCCGCACATTTCGCAGGTGCCGAAGGTGCCGTTGTCAAGGCGTTCCAGGGCCTCTCTGATCTTGCTCAGGAGCTTCCGCTCCCGGTCACGGATACGCAACTCGAAGGTGCGATCCGACTCCTGGGTGGCCCGGTCCGTGGGGTCGGGGAAGTTGGTGGTGTCCGCATTCATCTCGGAAACGGTTTTCCCGGCTTCTTCCAGAAGTGCCCGCATCTCCTCCTGCAAGATACAGCGATATCGTTCGCGTTTCTCAATATCCATATCTGCTCTCCTCTGGTTAAATCTTTAATATTCTAGGAGAATGCGTTGGGTAAGTAAAGTAAAAACTTCCGGATCTTCAGGCGGTGTCGAAGAGGTTTTCCAGGGCCTGGGCAACGGAGGTAACGCCTATCAGTTCAACATCATCTACCCGCAGGTGCTTCAGGCTGCCGGCGGGGAGGATGCAGCGGGTGAAGCCCAGTTTCGCCGCTTCCCGGACGCGGATTTCCGGTTGGGTAATGGCCCGCACCTCTCCGGCCAGCCCCACTTCGCCGATAACCATGGTGCGCGAGGCAATACTGCGGTCCAGATGGCTGGAGGCAACGGCGGCGACAATGGCCAGATCGGCGGCCGGTTCACCCAGCTTCACACCACCGACCACGTTGAGGAAGATATCCTGACCGGCCAGGGAGAGCCCCACCTTTTTCTCCAGGACGGCCACCAGCAGGGCCAGGCGATTATGGTCGACGCCGATGGTCGTCCTGCGCGGCATGCCATAGGATGATGCGGTGACCAGCGCCTGCAGTTCCACAAGGAGCGGTCTGCTCCCTTCGAGGGTGGCGGCAACCACCGACCCGGAAACCCCCAGGGGCCGTTCCGAGAGGAACAGCTCCGAAGGGTTCGCCACTTCCCGCAATCCGTCTTCGCCCATTTCGAATACGCCGATTTCGTTGGTGGAGCCGTACCGGTTCTTGATGGCCCGCAGAATCCGGTAGGGGTGCCCCGTATCTCCTTCGAAATAGAGCACCGTGTCAACCATGTGCTCCAGAACCCGAGGTCCGGCAATGGCGCCATCCTTGGTCACGTGACCCACCAGGAAGACGGGGGTGCCGGTCCCCTTGGCGAGCATCATCAGCTTGCCGGCCGTTTCCCGCACCTGGCTGACCGTACCGGGCGCCGATTCCAGAGCAGAGGTGAAAACGGTCTGGATGGAGTCGATGACAATGACCGCCGGGGCCAGACGCTGCACATGGGCGACGATTTTCTCCAGGGAGTTTTCTGCGAGAATGTAGAGTTCCCGGGCCGATACCTGGAGGCGCTCCCCCCGCATGCGGGTCTGTCGGGCGGACTCTTCTCCTGAAACATAGAGCACCACACCCCGCTGCCGGGCCAGCCGGTCGGTGGCCTGGAGCATGAGTGTCGACTTGCCGATGCCCGGGTCGCCACCGATCAGCACCAGAGATCCGGCGACGACACCGCCACCCAAGACCCGATCGAATTCGGCAATGCCGCAGGAAAAACGGTCTTCCGTTTCACCGGCTACCTGGCCGATGGGGACGGGCGCCGCGTCGGCGGCACCAAGGCTGCTCCGCTTGTCGCCCTTGAAGCTCACTTCTTCGACCAGACTGTTCCAGGAATTGCAGTCGGGACATTTGCCCAGCCATTTCGGTGACTGATAGCCGCATTTCTGGCAGGAGTAGAGGGTTTTTGTTTTCATGATTGCTTTTGCCGCACCATTGTCCGGAAGAAAAATGTGCAGAGGAATAGGGTGAAATTAATGAAGATGATGGTTGCCCCGGTGGGCAGATTGAGCAGGAACGATGTGAAAATACCGCCGGTTACGGAGGCGACACCCATGAGCGCTGAGAGGATAATGGCGGCGCGGAAGCCGCGGGCCACCTGCAGGGCGCTGACAGCGGGCAGAATAAGCAGGGAAGAGATGAGCATGATGCCGACCACCTTCATGGCTAAAACCACGGTCAGGGCGGTGAGCAGTACCAGCAGGGTGTTGATGCGTGCCACCTTGATCCCTGACGTGCGGGCCAGTTCTTCGTCGAAAGTGATGGCGAAGAGCTCATTGTAAAAAAGTGTCACTGTCAGCAGGACGACGGCAAAGAGCACGACGGTGACAAGCAGTTCGGCCCTGCTGATGGCGAGGATGTTGCCGAACAGGTAGCTGAAGAGATCCACATTGAATCCGCCGGCCAGGCTTGCCAGCATGATGCCCGTGGCGATGCCCAGAGAGGAGACGATGCCGATGGCCGCGTCGCCGTAAATCCTCGCTTTTTCCGAGAGTTTCAGGATGCCGATGGCGGAGAGGAGCACACAGGGGATTGCGGCGAGCGCGGTGTAGACGGACTGGAACCGGAACAGCAGGGCCAGAGCGACACTGCCGAAGGTGATATGGGCCAGGCCGTCGCCGATCAGTGATAGCCGTCGCAGGACCAGAAAGACGCCGAGCACCGAGCAGAGCACGGCAATGAGCGTTCCGGCCAGGAGTGCCCGCTGCAGAAAGGCATAATGGAGGATGTCGGCAAAATTCACGGAGAGTCCCTGTTCAGTGCCGGTGGCACATCAGGTGCTGGCCCTGGGGCCCGAAGATATCGGTCATACTGGTTGAACGGCAGAATTCATCGAAACTGCCGTAGAAAATAATCCGCTTGTCCAGATAGAGCAGTTTCGAAGCATAGAGTCCCACCGTCGCCGAATCATGGGTAACGAGGAGAATCGTTACGCCATGGTTGCTGTTCAGGTTACGGAGAGTTCCATAGAAGCCTTCACGAGTTTCCGGATCGAGGGCCGTGGTCGGCTCGTCGAGAATAAGCACTTCCGGTTCGTTGACCAGGGCTCTGGCCAGCAGCACCCGCTGGCGAAGCCCGCCGGAAAGCTGACCGATCAACCGGTTTGCCAGCTGGCCGATGTCCATGAGCTCCAGAGCGTGCTGGACTGCTGCGTCGTCAGCCGCATCAAACCGGCGGGGAAACGGTTTGCCGGCCAGGCGGCCCAGTCGGACAATCTCTGTGACGGTTGCCGGAAAATTGGGGTTGAACAGCTGCAACCCCTGGGGGAGAAAGCCGAACCGCTGCCAATCGCGAAAGGCCTCCCGCGGGGTGCCGAACAGGCTGATCCGGCCCTGGGCGACGGGATTCAGGCCAAGGATACAGCGCATGAGCGTACTCTTACCGGAACCGTTGGGGCCGACCACTCCCACGTAATCCCCCGGGTCAATGCGGCAGGTGATGTCCTGCAGTACGGCACTGCTCTGGTAGGCGAAGGTCAGATCTTCTATGGCGATGGCCGCTATCGGCACTGCAATCCGAGCCTCAGGTTGTGAAGATTCTGTTCCATGAGCGAAATGAAGGTGGCGCCGCCGGCCAGGTCGCTGCGGCTGATATTGTGGGCGCCGTGCAGCAGCAGGACCCGGGCGCCGGTTTCCCGGGAGATGGTGTCGGCAATCCGGGGCTCCACGAGTTCCTCCGTGAAGATATGGCGTAAGCCGGTTGCCTTGAGCTGTTTGATCAGCTGCAGCAGTCTGGCCGGTGACGGTTCCGCATTGGCGGCAACGCCAGAGGCCGATTCGTACTGGAGGCCGTAACGGTTTGCCAGATAACCGAAGGCGAAATGACCGCCGTGGAGGAACACGTTCTTGTCGCAGCGGGCCAGCCCGGTCCTGAAGCGGGCGTCAAGGTCGGCAAGCTTCGCCTTGTAGGCAGCGGCATTGGCACGATAGTAGTCACCATGGGGCGGATCAACGGCAACCAATCCGGCGAGAATAGTGTCCACCATAGTTTGTGCGTTTGCGAAATCGAGCCAGAGGTGGGGGTCCATGCCTTCGCCGTGTTCACGGTCGTGGTCGTGGTGTCCTTCGTGGTGGTGTCCCTGGTTATTCCGGCCTTCCCGGAGCAGGTGTGCACCGATGCTGGAGTCGACCACCCTGGGCCGCCCGCCGTTGATGCCGTTGATGATGTCCGCGGCCCATGGCTCCATGAACCGGTTGGTGTAAATGAACAGGTCGGCCCGATTGACGCGCAGGATGTCGTCGGGCTTTGGCTCGAAGGTATGGGCTTCCATGCCCGGTGGCAGGAGCAGGACCACTTTGACCCGGTTGCCGCCCACCGCTTTAGCGAAATCATAGAGGGGAAACAGGGTGGTAACGATGCGCAGTTTGTCCGAGGCCCCGACCGTGGCAGATTGCTTTTCGCATGCCGAGGGGAGCAGAAGCGCAAGGGCCAGCACCAGCAAGATTCGTTCCATGGATGACCCTCTCCGGTTGTAAAAGGTTCCTTCGGCCGGGGTACAAGGCTGCAAAGCACCTCGGCCACCCTAAAGGGTAATGCGCTCCATGGCCCTTGTCAAACGTCGCAAGCGGAACGGTACCCCGTGAGGGGGCAAGCCGTCTGATATGTACTATCAAAAAAGGGGCTGCATCGCCAGCAGGAAAGCAGCGCCTGCCGACAGGAATTCCTTTTCGCCCGTACGGGAAAAACCGTTGTCATTGGACTGGTGAAGTGCTACAAAATTGGCTGGCAGCGGTTAGGGCTTTATGCTGTGCAGGAATGGCTCATGACAGGGGGAGTGCCGGGCACCTATGAAGTATTCCAGGAATCGGGCAGCTGGCGGGCACGCCGCGGTCCCGGCGCGGGGTGTCGGGCCATTGGGTACCCTGATGCTCTTCGGCGAGGCTATAAAATTTTCCCATACAATTTTTGCCCTGCCCTTTGCCGGAACCGGTGCCGTACTTGCCGCCCAGGGACTGCCGACCCTGCGGCAGGGGTTCTGGATTCTCCTGGCCATGGTCGGCGCGCGAACCGCCGCCATGGCGTTGAACCGTCTGATTGATGCGGAGATTGACCGCCGGAATCCCCGCACCCGGGAACGGGCCATTCCTGCCGGATTGCTGGGGAAGGGGACGGTCGGTTTCGGCGCGCTGGTCGCCGCTCTGCTGCTCCTGGCCCTCGCCGGCCCGCTCCCGGCCCAAACCACCT
>CAYSWG010000178.1:0-5517 GCA_964434465.1 uncultured Geobacteraceae bacterium | reverse complement strand
CTTCGCGGCGAAATGGAACCAGACCGACGGATACGTGCAGTGGTGGAGAAAGTCAGGCGGCAGCCAATGGCATAGCGGGAAAGGTTGGCCTGATTGCTATCTCTCCCGTAGTTTATGTGGCATGTGGTAAGTGTTCGGCAAAATATTCACCTGGCAAACATGACCCCGTTGATTCTGTAAAAACCGGGAAGTACCCCTAATTTCTTGGTTGGGTATTCATGTTACTGTCCTATCTTGAGGCCGCGGAAGCGACCAGTTGTATCTGACTGCCAACAAACGCAGGATAATTACGGTTGAGGACGAAAAAAGTGCTGTCAAGGCTGATGGCAGTGCGGTCAGTTGCAGCACGTAAAGCAAGGCTCCCCCAGCCAGACAGGCAGAAGCATATACCTCCCTCTGCAAAACCATTGGCACTTTGGCTGAAAGCAGGTCACGGAGCATTCCTCCAGCTGTAGCAGTAATCACCCCCATCATAACAGCGCCAAAAAAACCCAACCTGAATTCAATTGCCTTGTAGGTACCGATCACCACAAAAGTGCCCAGTCCGACAGCGTCAAAGTAGATCAATGGATGGGTGAGGAACTCCAGACGGCGGTGAAAGATAAATATCAAGAGGGAAACAGCTACCGAAAGATAGAGGTACGTCTCGTCCTTGAGTATAAAAGGCGGACTGTCGCCCAGCAGGAGATCACGCAACGTGCCGCCACCGGTAGCGGTAACAAGGCCCAGGACCAACACGCCAAACACATCCATCTTCTGGCGAATTCCGGCCAGCGCCCCGGAAGCGGCAAAAGCAGCAGTTCCCAATAGATCCAAAGCATAAAGCAGAGTCATTTAGATGTACTCCGTAGATAGTTTATGTTTCAAAAAGGGTAAGAAAAGGGGACAGGCTACTTTTCCCTTTCGATCGACATCAGAATGCTATCCAAAAAGTAGCCTGTCCCCTTTTTCCCAAGATCGGTACAACGGCGACTTCAAGGTCAAGGAGTTTACCTGACTGCCTGTTGGGGACGCCCATGATTTTATGATTTTCTAATCTTTGTATAAGGACAAACGCATAATTTCATGGGCGTCCCTCTAGCCTCCCCGGTTTCAGGTGGGCGTAGGATTTCATGTCTTTCAGCATGGGGCCCTCCCGCGACAATAAAACGCCGCCCCCATCAGCAGTCTGCTGATGAACGCGGCGTCTGTCTATTCCTCCAATACTCAAGCGGCGCAGAGCAATGCATCCCTCCGGAACAGTTTTCCATGAACCACCGTACAGGTTCCAGTTTGTACCCGGTGCGACCCGGACTGTCAACAATTCTAATGATATCCATTACCCGCCGCCACCGGGGTATACCCTGTTGACAGGCGCCGCAAGAAGTGCCATAACGGCCCCTGCATTAAAATCTGCTTTTGTATCTCCTGCGGACTTCCGCCAACGGCAAAGGACACACGCAATGGACAGCGACCTGTTCCGATCCACCAGCCACGGCACCGTGCAACGGAACCCTCACATTCTGCCGGGAACGGGAACATGAGAATCGTCCTGATACGCCCTCGGTTCGCCGCCGGCTATCGCAGCGCCACGGTCATGGAGCCCCTGGCACTGGCGGTGCTGGCCGCCATGACCCCTCCCGGGCATGAAATCCAGGTTGCCGACGAGCAGCTGGGCGAAAATGCCCTGGACCGTCAGGCGGACCTGGTCGCCCTGACCGTCTGCACCTTTTCCGCCCGGCGGGCCTATACCATTGCGGCAGGCTACAGAAAGCGTGGCGTGCCGGTGGTGCTGGGGGGCTATCATCCGACCCTGCTGCCCGACGAAGCGCTGGAGCATGGGGATGCGGTGGTGACGGGCGATGCCGAGGCGAGCTGGCCCCGTGTCCTGGAGGATGCGGCCGACGGACGTCTCCGGTGCCTCTACGCACCAGCCACCCCGGGACCCATGGCGGCCGTTGCGCCGGACCGATCCATCTTTGCCGGCAGGAGCTACCTGCCGATCCGCCTGGTGCAGTTCGGCAGGGGCTGCCCGCACCACTGCGAATTTTGCGCTGTGCGGGCCTTTTATGGAGGCACAGTCCGTTTCCGGTCGATCGATGCCGTGCTGGAGGAACTTGTCGCCTTCCGCAGGGGACGGGTCTTTTTCGTCGACGACAACCTGCTGTCCGACCGGGACAGATTCAAAAGCCTCCTGGAGTCCCTGCTTCCGTTGCAGCTCCGCTGGTCGGGCCAGGTGGACCTGGGCATTGCCGATGACCCGGAGCTGCTGGCCCTGGCCCGGCGCAGCGGCTGCCAGAACCTGACCATCGGCTTCGAGTCCCTGAACGGGGAGAACCTGCGACAGATGGGCAAGGAACACAACCTGGCCGACAACTACGCGGCACGCCTGACCCGGATCAGACGGGCCGGCATAATGGTCTACGGAACGTTCCTCTTCGGCTACGACCACGATGATCTTTCTGCCATTGATCGCACCCTGGAGTTCGCCCTGCACCAGAAACTCTGCCTGGCTAATTTCAACCCGCTGCAACCCATACCCGGAACACCGCTCCATGAGCGACTGCAGCGCGAGGGTCGCCTGGTCTACGACCGCTGGTGGCTGCAGCCTGACTACCGCTGGCACGAAGCGCTGCTCCACCCCCGGCGCATGACGGCCGCCCAGCTGACCGACGGCTGCCGCCGGGCGCGGGAAACGTTCCACAGTCTGCCGGCTATTGTCCGGCGCCTGCCGTCCCGGGCCCATCTGGCCAGCATGGACAATCTTGCCACCTACCTGGCGGCAAATCTGGTCTCCGGCCGGGACATCCGCGCCAAAGCCCGCCATTGGCAGGGGGCGTCGTGAGAATCCTGTTCATCAAGCCGAACATGGGCCTGGTCCGGGGCCGGCCCTACAACGACCATGGCAGGATGGAGCCCCACACCTTCGCCGTGCTGGCCGGATTAACCCCGAAAGAGCACCGGGTAACCCTCTGCGATGACCGGTTCGAGCCGGTTCCCTACGACGAGTCCTGGGACCTGGTGGCCATCAACACGGAAGTCTACACGGCGCGCCGGGCCTACGAGATCGCCGACCGCTTCCGGAGCCGGGGCGCGCCGGTGGTGCTGGGGGGCTGTCATGCGACCATGATCCCCGCCGAAGCGGCCCGGCACGGGGACAGTGTGGCCCTGGGCGATACGGACGGGGTCTGGCGGACGATTCTGGATGATGCCGCCCGGGGCAGGCTGCAACCCCGCTACCAGGGCACAGGGGAAACCGGCATCCAGCAGCCGCGCCGGGGGATTTACCACGGGAAAAAATATCTGCCGGTCATGCTGACCCAGCTGTCCCGGGGTTGCGTCAACACCTGCGAATACTGCGCTACCGGCACCCTCTACCAGGGGCGGTTCAGCTGCCGGGCCCCCCGGGAGGTGGCGGAAGAGGTGGCCAGAGACGGCCGGAAGCTGGTATTCTTTGTGGACGACAATATCATTGCCGACCCGGCGGCGGCCAAGGAACTGTTCCGGCAGCTGATTCCCCTGAAACTCCGCTGGACCGCCCAGGCAAGCCTCAATTTCGCCGGTGATCCGGAACTGCTGGGCCTGATGGCCAGGAGCGGCTGCGCCGGTCTGGTGGTGGGGTTCGAGTCCCGCGACCCGGCCAACCTGGCCGCCATGAACAAGCTGTCCAACCTGGCCCTGGGCGATTACGACGGGGTTGTGGAGCGCATCCGGGACGCCGGCATCATGCTCTGGGCCGCGTTCCTGCTGGGCTACGACCATGAGACCGCCGACAGCGTCTGCGACACCGTGGCCTGGGCCCTGTCGAAGAAATTCGCCTTTTCGGCCTTCAACATCCTGACCCCCTATCCGGGGACGGCCTTCTATGGGCGGATGAAGGCCGAGGGTCGCCTGCTCCATGACGGCTGCTGGTGGCTCCATGACGAATACCGCTTCGGCGATGCCGCCTTCCGGCCCCGGCACATGTCGCCGGAAAAGCTGTCCGAACTGGGCCACCAGGCCCGCATGGAGCACAGCTCCCTGTACCAGATCGTGCGCCGGGCCACGGATCGCAAGACCAATGCCCGGAACCTGCAAAGCCTCATGACCTACTTCGCCTACAATCCCCTGTTCCGTAACGAAATGCTGAAGAAGCACGGCATGATGCTGGGCTATCGCGGCTACGAACGGCCTGGCGCCAGACGGGAGCATCACCGGTGAAACTGCTGATCATCATGCCCGACGCCCATATGCACAAACTGAAAATCGGCCCCCATGTGCGCTCCATGCGGGAAATGCCCCTGTCCATCTGCACCCTGGCCGCCCTGACGCCGCCGGACCCGGACATTGACATCCGGCTGGTGGACGGCAGCGTGGAGCCGATCCCCCTGGAGGCCGAGGCCGACCTGGTGGCCATCAGCCTCATCACCGGCTGCGCCGCCAGCGGTTACGCCCTGGCCGACCACTACCGGGCCCGGGGCATTCCGGTGGTGCTGGGCGGGGTCCATGTGACCATCCTGCCGGGGGAGGCGATCCGCCACGCCGACGCCATCGTCATCGGCCGTGCGGAAACGGCCTGGCCCCGCCTGGTGGAGGATTTCCGGGCCGGCCGCATGCAGCGGGTCTACGAGGAGGAGCCACTGGACGATCTGCTGCTCCGGGTGCCGCCGCCGCGCCGGGAGCTGCACCGCCGCTCCGGGTACATGGTGCCCGACACCATCCAGGCAACCCGCGGCTGCAAGAAGGTGTGCGATTTCTGCACCGTGCCGGGCGTCTGGCCCGACTACCTGCGTCGGCCGGTGGGTGACGTCATCCGCGACATCAGGCTGACCCAGGGGCGCTACATCGTCTTCAACGACGTGAGCATCGCCGAGGATCCGGAGTATGCCAAGGAGCTGTTCCGGGCCATGATCCCCCTGGGGAAAAAGTGGGGCGGCCTGGCCACGGTGGACATCGTCAACGACCCGGAACTGCTGGAGCTCATGAAGGCCAGCGGCTGCCGCTACCTGCTGTTCGGCTTCGAGTCGGACAGCCAGACGGTGCTGAAGGATATCCGCAAGGGGTTCAACAAGCCGGTCAGCTATGACGAGCTGATCCGGACCATGCATGCCATGGACATCAGCGTCCAGGGCTGCTTCGTCTTTGGCTTCGACCACGATACCGTCGATTCCTTCCAGCGGACCGTGGAGCGGGTCAATGAGCTGAAGATCGATATTCCCCGCTACTCCCTCTATACCCCCTATCCCGGCACCGAACTGTTCCGTCGCCTCCAGGGGGAGGGTCGGATCATCAGCTACAACTGGAATGATTACGACACCATGCACGTGGTGATCCGCCCGGCGCTCATGACCCCGGAGCAGCTCTACGACGGTTTCAAATGGGCCTACCGGGAGACCTTCCGGCTGGGGAACGTCGTCCGGCGCCTGCGCGGCCTGACCACCAACTCGGCCATCAATTTCGTCGGCAACCTGACCTACCGGATCTTTGTCCGCCGTCTCTACCATGAACCGCGCTTCGCCACCCCCTATACCCTGGCAAACCCCGGAGCACCGCCCCCGG
>CAYSWG010000177.1:0-5607 GCA_964434465.1 uncultured Geobacteraceae bacterium | reverse complement strand
ACAGCAGTAACGATAACCAGCTGTTTTTATTCAGTTAAACGTTGGGACACTAGTGATTCGTACTGATGCAGCGCGCCGTTCGGGTCCCTTTTTGTTGCCATGGCACCGTCATAGTTGTAGCTGTATTCCCAATAGCCCCGCTCAGCACCGCTTTCGGCAGGAGGATCTATCACCCGAATCAATCTGCCGTCCTGATACTGGAAATCGTGACTTTTGTTTGCCGGATCGGTAACGGAAATGAGCCGGTGCGGGGTCGTCGTCCTATCATAGGCAAGGGTTAACGAGCGGCCCGATGAGTCGCTGATGGATACAAGGTCCCCATTGGTGTACGCCAAAATTCTGGATCGGCCGGTACGGTCGGCGACCGATAATAATGTCCCGTTGCCGTCGGACAAATAGCTGGTTCCGTCAGGTTCGGTGACAAGCCACCCTGAGCCGGTATTCTGCAGAGCAGAATAGTCTCCCGCCTCAGCGACATAGCTGCTGCCGTTTAATCTGTAGAGTCTGCCGGCATTGCCGCTCAACGGGGATACTGCGCCATCGTCATGAACCTGCAGGGAAATGTCATAGGTGTGGGACCAGCCCGGACCGAGTGCTCCGTTTCGCTGATCGAGACTGTTGTAGGAAAGAGAAAATTCCGACAGGCCACCGCTGCCATTGATTGAGAAAAGTCTCTGACTGTGGTGCAGTGCTCCTGAGCTACTGTTTGCCGATGCCGAGGCGTCGAGTACCGTTGAAAGCTTGCAGTCCCGCGGTTTTCTAACCAACTGAAACGAGACATTGTCAATGGCGACGCCGAAATTTATTGCGCTACCGCCTTCTTCGCCTGCCGGGGTTACGGATTGGGGCAGCATGAAGGTGATCCCAAACGAACGGATCTCGCCGGGAATCGTCACATGGACGATTCCTATGGTTTCGTTATAGAAAAAACCGTAATTTCCGTTAACGTCCGCATACCAGACGCCGATATGGCCCGATGAACCACAGGGGCCCATGTCGAACGAAACGTTGACTGCTGTAGAGAGCTCAGCCGGGTTGGCAGGATTGACAAACTCGGCCTGAATTGATGCCTGATACTCTTCGCTGGCAGTCAGTACCGGCGATGACGGAAACTCGGTATCGGCACGCGTATGGTGAACGTTGGGTTCGTAGCTGGAAAATCTGACACCACGGCTAACATAGCTGTCGGTTATCGTCGTGCCGAGCGGATATTCGTCAACGGTTATCATTTCCTGGGTGGCTGCATGGGCACCCGGAGAAGCAGCGGTGAACGGCAGCAAAAGCAACAGCACTGCGGGAACTAGCCTGGAAAGGGCAGACAGCCATGCACCACGGAATGAAACAGTTGCCACAATAGGAAGGTTCATTGCCCATGCTCCCGCGACTGCATCACAACAATGTTCAGCTGGACACAAGATTACGCAACGTTGCAAAAATTATTACCATGCAACCATTCTAATAATGTGAACGTTCCGTTACGATTGGGTGAATTCTTGCGGGGAGGAGATCGTGGGAACTGCTGCGGGAAGGATTGTTTCAGGATAACTGATGGGTACTGACGACCTACTCAAGCAATTCTGCACGGGATTCACGGGTCTTCACCCGCAGCAGGTGCGCCGACACGGCAACGGCAATGCCGAAGAGCAGCCCCCGCAGCCACAACTTCTCAGCCACAGCCAGTGCGCCATAGCAGATGGTCAGCCACAGAATGCCCAGGGTGATCACCTTCTGCCGCAGCGGGATGCCCCTCCCCTCCCGATACTTCCGGATATACTCGCCGCACCAGCGGTTGGTGAGCATCCAGTGCAGCAGCCGCGGCGAACTGCGGGCATAACAGTAGGCTGCCAGGAGCAGAAACGGTGTCGTCGGCAGCAGGGGCACGACTATGCCGATAACGCCGAGAATCATACTGAGGGTCCCGGCAAAGACCAACACAATTTTCAGTAAGAGAGAGTCTTTCCTGGCGCAGTAACTCCCGGGACACGGGTCAGTACTCATTTTTTAACCCCATGGCAGCCAAACTGCAGATCGGGTGTAAACTTTTTGCAGAGCGAATGCGTTCTACTTTTGCAAAAAGTGATTCTGAAAGCAAGGGGTGAAGACCATGAAGCCAACCATGCTGGCACTCCTCGTCGCAGCAGGTGCTCTGCTGACTGTACCGTCTTCGGTCATGGCCCGCGACGGCCGTTACAGCGGCGAGTCGAGAAGAAGTCATTCGTCAAGCGGTTACGAGTCCCGATCGCCCACCCACCGCTCCCCGTCACGGCATGGGCACGGATCGAAATACCGTTACCATACTTCCCGGTCACGGGTATCTGTCCACGGCGGGATCTGGTGGGGACCGGCCTGGGGCCCCTGGGCATGGCCCTATGGCTACTATTACTATCCTGCCTATCCGCTGCACGGTTCTCCTTCACCCGTAATCCCGGAGCCACCCGTGACCGAGTACCTGGAGCAAGACTCCGAGGCGGAGGCTGATGATTTCCTGTACTATTGCCGTGACCCGAGGGGGTATTACCCAGATGTGCCACGCTGTCCGGGCGGCTGGCAAAAGGTTGACCCGGAAGAACTCTCCCCGGCAGAAGAGGAGTGAACCCATGAAACCACTACTACAACGCCTGGTTACCGTGCTGGCCGTGCTGGGCCTGGCCGGCTGCGCCACCGTGCCGGCCGGTCCGAGCGTGATGGTCCTTCCCGGCAGCAGCAAGACCTTCGAACAGTTCCAGCTTGATGATTCCCTATGCCGGCACTGGGCCGGACAGCAAATCGGTCTGTCTCCCCAGGACACCATCAACCAGAATGTGGCCACGGGCGCAACTGCCGGCACCCTCATCGGTGCGGGTCTGGGAGCGGCTCTGGGGGCCGCCCATGGCGACCCGGGCATCGGCGCCGCCATCGGTGCGGCCAGCGGCCTCCTGTTCGGCACCGCTGCATGGGCGGGCAACGCCCAGACCTATGGCTACGATGCCCAGCGTCGCTATGACATCGCCTACCAGCAATGCATGTACGCCAAGGGACATCAGATCCCCGGCATGGGGCAGCGTGAGCGCAGTCGGCGGACCCTGCGTCCTTACGGGCAGCATCCCGTACCACCGGACTACGTTCCCGACAGCAGTCCGTACCGGAACACTCCGTAGCGCTGTCCGCGTATTCCTGTACTGGGCGCACGCGTCATGACAGGGTCATGGAAAAGCAGAGCATTTTCAGGGAAGGACAAGAAGGCAAGAAAAAAGCCCCGGTCTTCCATGGAGGGGGAAGACGGAAGACCGGGGAAAAACAACTGGTATGGAGGCGGGCGTCATGTTCAGTTAACGCCCGTTCTGTTTTTGATTGAACTAATCTACTGATTTACGGAGGAACGTCGGAATATCGTATTGATCTTCCTCATCCATGAAGAAGGCGCGCTGCTTCATGGGGACGTCCCGCTGCTGCCGCTCGATCCGCTTGAAGGTGGGGATCTCCCGGTTTATTTCCTCCGAAGGAGCAACGGCTACGCTCTTCAACTCGGTCTTGCTCTTCTCCAGATCGAAACGGTCGCCAAAACCGGTCGCGATTGCCGTGATCTTCACGAACTCGCCCAGGCTCTCATCAATGACCAGACCGACGATGATGTTGGCGTCTTCGTGGACCTTCTCATGGATCACCCGGCTGGCGGCATCAAACTCGTCCATGGTCATGGATGATGAGCCGGTGATGTTGACCAGAACACCCTTGGCGCCGGAAATATCAATATCTTCCAGCAGCGGGCTGGAAATGGCCTTGGTAGCAGCTTCAACGGCACGGTTCTCGCCGGAGGCAATGCCGATACCCATCATGGCCATGCCCCGTTCGCTCATGATCGCCTTGACATCGGCAAAGTCAACGTTGATCAGACCGGAGGTGGTAATCAGGTCGGCGATGCCCTGGACTGCCTGCCGGAGCACATCGTCGGAGGGCTTGAAAGCGTCCAGGATGGACATTGACTTGCCGGCCAGTCCCAGCAGGCGATCATTGGGGATGATGACGAGAGAGTCCACATGCTTCTTCAGTTCACGGACACCGCTTTCCGCCTTGGCCAGACGCAGCTTGCCTTCCCGGCTGAACGGCTTGGTGACGATGCCGACAGTCAGCGCACCGAGTTCCTTGGCAACATCGGCGATAATTGGTGCAGCACCGGTGCCGGTTCCGCCACCCAGACCGGCAGCAATAAAGATCATGTCCGCGCCCCGCAGCACCTCAGCCAGCTGCTCGCGATTCTCTTCTGCGGCGCCACGGCCCACATTGGGTTCGGCACCGGCGCCAAGTCCCTTGGTCAGCTCGCCGCCCAGCTGGATTTTCACCGGCGCCTTGGACATGCGCAACGCCTGGGCGTCGGTGTTGGCAACGATGAAATCGATGCCGTGCAGTTCACAGTCGATCATGGTGTTGACCGCGTTGCCGCCACCGCCGCCAACGCCGATTACCTTGATCTTTGCACACTGGTCAATACTCTCGTCAAATTCAAACATGTTCTACCCCCTTTTGTAATGGAAGCCATCAAGGAACTTCATGCTATGCCATCAGAAAAATTCTCCGAACCACTCTTTCATGCGCCGTGTAACCCTGCGGAAGACATTATCATCATTCTGTGTCGTTGGGAACTCACGAATTCCCTGATTTTTACTGCCATACATAACCAGGCCCACCCCGGTGGCGTATACCGGCGAATTGACCACATCCACGAGACCGCCGATGTTCTGGGGCACACCACGACGCACCGGCAGGTTGAAGATCTGCTCGGCCAGTTCCGGCATGCCTTCCAGAATTGATGTGCCACCGGTAATCACCACGCCGGCAGCAATCTGGTCTTCATAGCCCGACTTGACGATCTCCCGGTTCACCAGCGTGTAGATTTCCTCCATGCGCGGTTCGAGGATTTCTGCAAGCAGCTGGCGGGAAAGTACCCGGGGTTTGCGGCCGCCCACGCTGGGCACCTCGATGGTTTCGTCCTTGCCCACCATGGAGGTGAAGCAGCAGCCGTATTTCTGCTTGATCTTTTCTGCCTCGGCCATGGGCGTGCGCAGACCGACGGCGATATCGTTGGTCAGGTGATTACCGCCCAGGGACAGCACCGACGTATGCTTGATGGCGCCATCAACGAAAATTGCAATATCCGTCGTGCCGCCGCCGATGTCCACCAGGGCAACACCGATTTCCTTTTCTTCCGGTGAAATGACCGCTTCCGATGAGGCAAGTTGCTCCAGAACGATGTCCGCCACATCCATACCGGCCCGGTTGCAGGACTTGATGATGTTCTGGGCGCTGGCCACGGCGCCGGTGACTATGTGCACCCGTGCCTCCAGGCGAACACCGCTCATGCCGAGGGGTTCTCGGATACCATCCTGATCGTCGATGATGAATTCCTGGGGCAGGATGTGGATGACCTCCCGGTCCATGGGAATGGCAATGGCCTTGGCGGCATCGATCACCCGTCGCACATCGTCGGGGGACACTTCCCGATTCTTGATGGCAATGACGCCCTGGGAATTGAAGCCGCGGATGTGGCCTCCGGCGATGCCGGCATAGACCGACTTGATCTCGCAGCCGGCCATGAGTTCGGCCTCTTCAATGGCCTTCTTGATTGAAGCG
>CAYSWG010000176.1:0-5677 GCA_964434465.1 uncultured Geobacteraceae bacterium | reverse complement strand
ATCGACCGGTCGGCCAACGCCAAATTCTACAGCAGTCCCGGTATCAGCGCCGCAGAGGTCTTTGCTTTGCCGTCATCTGCTTCGCCCGGAGTGATCAAGCTGAAACAGTTCCTTGCCGAAAACGCCGCCAGGCCGAGACCGGACTTCCCCTGATGGCACCTGCAGGGGGTGACGTTCGAACGGCCTGCCGCGGGGGGCGGATCGAAGACGCGGTTGCCGGGCTGTATCCCGACCTCTGGCGGCTCTATACGGATCTCCATGCTAATCCGGAGCTTTCCGGTCTTGAGGTGCGCACTGCCCGGCGCCTGGCCGATGAGTTGCGTTCTGCCGGGTGCACAGTTACCGAAGGGGTCGGCGGCTATGGCGTCGTTGCCGTAATCACCAACGGCGATGGACCGACCGTGCTTATTCGCGCTGACCTGGACGGACTGCCCATAACCGAGGAAACCGGGCTTCCCTACGCCAGTTCGGCTCGGGGCATACTGCCCGGCAAGGGCGAGGTGGGCCTCATGCATGCCTGCGGTCATGATATCCACATGACCGTACTGGTTGGCACGGCGCAGCTGCTTATGGCTCAACGGGACTGCTGGCAGGGAACCCTTGTCCTGGTCGGCCAGCCAAAGGAAGAAATCGGCGCCGGCGCCGGCGCCATGCTGGACGACGGTCTGTTCAGGCGATTTCCCCGACCCGACTATGCCCTTGCTCTCCACGTTAATCCTGCCTTGGCCGCAGGAACGGTTGGTCTGCGCGAGGGACTGTTCTGGGCGGGGTGCGGCACCCTGGAGATCCGGATTCGCGGGGTGGGGGGCCATGGGTCTCGCCCCCACGAGACGAAGGATCCCGTTGTCATGGCGGCGGAAACGGTCTTGTTGCTGCAGACAATTGTCAGCCGGGAGATTGACCCGGCGGAAACTGCCGTTCTTACGGTCGGTTCGATCCATGGCGGCACCAAGGGTAATATCATCCCGGAAGAGGTGGTTCTCCAAGTAAACTACCGCTACTTTTCCGCGAAAACGGAAGTCCTGCTCCGAGCCGCCATTGAACGGACAGTACGCGGGGTTGCTCTGGCTGCGGGGGTGCCGGACAGCCGTCTGCCGGTGGTGACTCCCCAGTACACCGGTCCGCCCATTTATAACGATCCCCCCCTGTCCGAGCGGGTGCTGGCGGCATTCCGTTCGACTTTGGGCGCCGAGCGGGTCGTACGCACCGAGCGGCTGACCTTCAGCGATGATTTCTCCCTGTTCGGCCAGGAGGAGCCTGCCATACCCCTCTGCTATTTTCTCCTGGGCACCGCTGCGGCGCCGGCTGCCGACGTTGTTTGCTGTCCGACGCCGGGCATCCACAACCCTGGTTTTGCTCCAATTCCCGAACCAACCATCACAACCGGTGTCATCGCCATGGTGACGGCGGTGTTGGCGGCGCTGCATCAGTAATCGTTCGTCTGCAGCTCATTTCCTGTCGCCAACGGCACACTATACTCCTTGCCCGCCGGCAACCTGCTCAGTATAATCACTGCGCGGAAAGCACGTTTTCCCTGCACTGACGTGCATGCCGGCCAGCCCGGTTCCCGCTGCTGCCATCTGTCCACTACTCTATCCCCCTCGAGGGGCGTAACGCGTACTGCTTGCTCTAAGGGGAGCACATTCATGGACCTTTCAAAAAAACTGCATCGCTTCACCGTTATCCCCTCCTTACCCGAAGGCCTGGTCGGCCTGAAGACCCTGGCCTATAACCTGTGGTGGACCTGGGAGCCCCAGGCCATTGAACTGTTCCGACGGATCGATCTGGACCTGTGGCGCGATACCCGCCACAATCCGGTAAAGATGCTGGGTGTCCTGCAGCAGGCCCGTCTGGAGGAACTGCTCGCCGATGACGGATTCATGGCGCACCTGCAGCGGGTCGAGGAGATGTATCGGGAGTATATGGACGGCAAAACCTGGTATGCCAAGGCACGCAACGGCGGTTCTCCGCTGCGCATTGCCTATTTTTCCATGGAGTTCGGACTGCACGAATCGATTCCCATTTATTCCGGTGGGCTCGGTGTCCTTTCGGGCGATCACCTGAAGTCGGCCAGCGACCTGGGTATTCCCCTGATCGGCATCGGTCTGCTCTACCGGCAGGGTTATTTCCGGCAATACCTCAACATTGAAGGCTGGCAGCAGGAAATCTATCCGGAGAACGACTTCTACAATATGCCACTCTGCCTCGAGCGGGATGCTGACGGCGTGCCGCTGACCATCACCCTGGAGATTGGCGGTCATGGCGTTCTGGCCCATATCTGGCGAGTGCAGGTCGGCCGGGTGCCCCTCTATCTTCTGGACACCAACCTGGAAGTCAACAGCTGGGAGGATCGCAAGATCACCGCCCAGCTTTACGGCGGCAACCATGAGATGCGCATCAAACAGGAAATTTTGCTGGGTATCGGCGGCGTCAGGGCTTTGCGAATTCTGGGAATAGATACCTGCGTCTGTCACATGAATGAAGGCCATTCGGCTTTTCTTGCCCTGGAGCGGATCAGGGGGCTGATGGTTGAGCGTTCCCTCTCCTTTGGTGAAGCCCGGGAGGTGGTTACTGCCGGTAATGTATTCACCACCCACACTCCCGTTGAGGCGGGTATTGACCATTTTGACCCGGAACTTGTGGAAAAGCATCTCGGTTCCTATTATCGTGAACTGGGTCTGTCCCGGGAGGCGTTTCTCGGTCTGGGACGGCAGAATCCCGGCAATTCCCAGGAAACGTTCTGTATGGCCGTTCTTGCCCTCCGCCTGGCCGAGCACCACAACGGTGTCAGCAAACTCCATGGCGAAGTGTCACGGGGTATGTGGAAAAATCTCTGGCCGGAATTGCCGGAAGACCAGATTCCGCTGACCTCCATCACCAATGGCGTCCATACCAGAACCTGGCTTTCCGGCGAGATGTCCGGACTGCTGATCCGCTACCTGGGCACCCGCTGGCTCGACGATCCCACCGACTACGATATCTGGAAAAAAATCCGCCTGGTGCCCGATGCGGAACTGTGGCGCACGCGGGAGCGGAGCCGGGAGCGGCTGGTGACCTTCGCCCGGAAGCGTCTCAAGGAACATTTGCGTCATGTTGGTGCAACGGTCAATGAACTGGTTGCCGCCGATGAGGCCCTTGACCCGGAGGTGCTGACCATTGGTTTTGCCCGGCGCTTTGCCACCTACAAGCGGGGCACGCTGCTGCTCCGAGACCTCGACCGGTTGGATCGCATACTCAATAATCCGGTCCGGCCGGTACAGATCATTTTCGCCGGTAAAGCCCACCCCGCTGATTTCGAGGGGAAAGAGCTGATCCGCCAGATCCGGCAGGTTTCCCAGGAGGAGCGGTTCCGCCAGCGGATCGTTTTTATAGAAGACTACGATCTGGCGGTGGCACGGAAGATGGTCCAGGGTGTTGATGTCTGGTTGAATACTCCGCGTCGTCCGCTGGAGGCGAGCGGTACCAGCGGCATGAAGGTGGCGTTCAATGGCGGCCTCAACATGAGTGTTCTGGATGGCTGGTGGCCGGAGGGGTACCGGGGTGACAACGGTTGGGCCATCGGCAAGGGAGAGGTCTACGACGATCTGGAGTATCAGAACGAGGTGGAAGGTCGGGCCATTTACGATCTGCTGGAAAAGGAGATAGTACCGTTGTTCTATGAGCGGGGCTCCGACGGCATCCCCCGCGGCTGGGCCGCCTGCATGAAGGCGTCCATCGAATCCCTCTGCCCGGTGTTCAGTACCGAGCGGATGGTGCAGGAATATACGGATTGCTGCTACCTGCCCGCCTTCCGCAAGTGGACGACCCTGGGCGAAAACGACCTGGGGCTGGCCCGGGAGCTCTGCCGCTGGAAAGAGCAGATGCGTCGACTCTGGTATCAGGTGCGTGTTGAAGGAACCGAAGCAACCACGTCCGGGGAAATTCCGGTTGGCTCGTGTATTCAGGTTCAGGCCAGAATCGGTATCGGCGAGATACCTCTGGAGGAGCTTTCCGTGCAGGTGTACTATGGTGTTCTTGACGCAACGGACACCATAACCGACGGACGGATGATCCCCCTGCAGTCCGTTGAGCAGTTGGACACGGACCTGCATCGCTTCAGTGGCGAGGTGGACTGTCTCCTCTGTGGCCGACTGGCATTCGTAGTGCGTATCATGCCGAAGCACCCCATTCTTGGTCCGGTGTACGAGCCAGGACTGGTGATCTGGGCGTAAGTGTGGTCATGCGGAAGCTGCTCGGGATCCATCAGCACTCCTCCCCCGAGCACCCCTGGGAAAAACCGCTGAACGGGTTCAGTTTCAGGCCCCGGTCATGACTACCCTTCTACGGGACCCTTGTCCGGACCGGTGGGGCCGCTCACCCGGTTCCTGCCTTGGGATTTTGCCCGATAGAGGGCCGTGTCCGCTTCCCGGATCAATCCCCCCACTGATTCCTCGGTGATTCCCGGATAAAGGGCTACTCCCAAGCTGCCCGTGACTCGCAGGGACCGCAGTTTGCCGTGAAACCGATGCCCTCCCAGGGCCGTACGGATCCGTTCGGCAACCATTACTGCCGTATGGCTCGATGTGTCCGGCAAGACGGCGACGAATTCATCGCCGCCGAACCGTACGGCGGTGTCGTAGTCGCGCAGTTCGTTACGGAACAGCGCTGCCACGTCCTGGAGTACCGTATCGCCTCCCCCATGGCCAAACTGGTCATTGATCTCCTTGAAATTGTCCACGTCGAGAATGATCAGCGAAAGGCCGTGACTGGTTCGCCGCGATCGGGAAAATTCCCGGTCGAGCAGTTCCATGAGATAGCGACGGTTATAAAGTCCAGTCAGATGATCCGTATAGCTCATCTCCCGTAACCGGGAGTTTGCTTCCCGCAGTTCATCCTGGAGACTTTTCAGGCGGAGATGGATACGTACCCGCGCCACCAGTTCAGCGTTGTCGAAGGGCTTGGTGATGTAGTCGCTTGCCCCTTCCTCCAGTCCGCGAACCTTTGAAGTGAGATCGTCCTTGCCGGTCAGCAGAATCACCGGGATATCGCGCAATTCATCCCGGGCACGCACCAGGGCAAGGAAGCGGAAACCGTCAAGGCGGGGCATGTCCACATCGCAGACCACCAGGTCCATGGTGGTGCCGAGCATGATCTTCAGCCCTTCGATGCCGTCTCCCGCTTCGTGGAGACAGGTAGCCAGGGAGTTCTGCCGCAGCGTATTGACGATGGCGCTGCGCATGGTTTCCTGGTCTTCGATGACGAGAATAGTGGTTTCCATGGAGTTGGTGCCGCTCCTTCCAATGCCGGTGCCGGTGCGGGGAGGCGTCAGTAGAGGGGTTCCTGGGCGAGCCGTTTCAGTTCGGCGATGGTCGCTCCATAGTTCTGGCCTCCGAACACGGCGCTGCCTGCCACGAACACGTCGGCCCCCGCATGGGAGATGCGGGCGATATTGTCCGGTTTCACGCCGCCATCCACCTCCAGCTCTGTTTCAAGGCCCCGGTCATCGAGCATCTGCCGCAGCTGCCTGATTTTCGGCGTGCATGCTTCTATGTATGATTGGCCACCAAAACCGGGGTTGACGGTCATCAGCAGCACCAGGTCCAGGTCGCCGAGTACATGCTCCAGGCAGGAGAGGGATGTTGCCGGATTCAGGGATACCCCGGCCTTCTTGCCCAGGGACTTGATGAGTTGCAGGGAC